>NZ_RBMB01000032.1:0-28266 GCF_003989485.1 Kocuria sp. HSID17590
GACGGCGAGCCTGTGGGACGCGTGGTGGGCGGCGGGGGGAGCGGCGTTGTCGTTGGGGGATCTGGAGCGCGACGCCGGGAACGTGGCCGCCGCCGAGCACCACTACCGGATCGGCGCGGTGCAGTACCGCCGTGCGCCGCGCAGCGCGCGGACCGTTGGCGGGCGGGTGCGCTGCCTGGAGGAGCTCGGGGACGTGCTGCTCGCGCAGGGGCGCCCGTGGGATGCGTACCGCGTGTTCCAGGAGGGTGCCGACGCCGCGGGGGTGGATCCCGCGCGGCCCGCCGGGGAGGCGGACGGCCCGGTGTTCGTGACGCGCGAGGACCTGCGCTGGACCTCCCACCTGGCCACGGCGGCGCAGGCGGCGGGGCGGCGTCGGCTGGCGGTGGAGCACTACGAGGCCGTGCTCGCCGGCTGCGAGCGGCGCCGGGACGTGGCCGGGCAGATCCTGTGCTGGCAGGGCCTCGCGCACCTGGCCGAGGCGGACATGGCCTGGCCCGAGGCCGCGCACGCGCTCACGAACGCCTCCACGCTGTACTCGTCGCTGCCGGACCCGGAGGCCCACACCGGGGAGTGGGTCGCGTGCCTTCGGGAGCTCGGGCGGGTGTGCAAGACGCTGGGCCGCCGGGACGAGCAGATCCGGGCATTCAAGCTCGCGGTGCGCATCGAGCAGATCGGGGCCGCACCCGGGAGTGAGACAATGGCGGGCGATGAGCACCGAGACCACTGAGACCACGGACCGCGAACCGGCCGTGCTGAACCTGAAGCCGCTGCACCTGGGACCTCTGACCGTGGACGTCCCCGTGGTGCTCGCCCCCATGGCCGGGGTGACCAACAAGTCCTTCCGGAAACTGTGCCGCGAGTACGGCGGGGGCCTGTACGTGACCGAGATGGTCACCGCCCGAGCGCTGGTGGAGCGCCGGCCGGAGTCCCTGCGGATCATCCACCACGACCCGGACGAGACCCCGCGCTCCATCCAGATCTACGGGGTGGACGCCGTGAACGTGGGCAGGGCCGTGCGGATGGTCGCGCAGGAGGACCGCGCGGACCACATCGACCTCAACTTCGGATGCCCCGTGCCCAAGGTCACCAAGCGCGGCGGCGGCTCCGCCCTGCCGTGGAAGACGGACCTGTTCCGCGCGATCGTGAGCACCGCGGTGCGCGAGGCCGGGGACATCCCGGTGACCGTGAAGATGCGCATCGGCATCGACGACGAGCACCAGACCTACCTGGACGCCGGGCGCATGGCCCGCGACGAGGGCGTGGCCGCCGTCGCCCTGCACGGGCGCACGCTCGAGCAGCACTACTCGGGCACCGCGAACTGGGACGCCATCGCCCGGCTGCGCGAGGCGCTCCCGGACATTCCCGTGCTGGGAAACGGGGACATCTTCTCCGCGGAGGACGCGGTGCGGATGGTCGAGCACACGGGGGTGGACGGTGTCGTCGTGGGCCGCGGGTGCCAGGGACGGCCGTGGCTGTTCGGCGACCTGCAGGCCGCATTCGAGGGCAGCCCGCGCCGCTTCCGGCCGGGCGTGCGCAAGGTCGCGGACACCGTCTACCGCCACGCGGAGCTGCTCACCGAGGAGTTCGGGGACGAGGCCAAGGGCTGCCGCGAGATCCGCAAGCACGTGTCCTGGTACTTCAAGGGCTACCCCGTGGGCGGGGAGCTGCGGGCGAAGATGGCCCAGGTGCCGTCACTGGCCGCGCTGCGCGAGCTGCTCGACCAGCTGGACCTGGACGCGCCCTACCCGGGGGCCGACGTCGAGGGGCCCCGTGGCCGCGCCGGTTCGCCCAAGAGGCCGCACCTGCCGGACGGCTGGCTCGACTCCCGTATCCTGGGCGACGCCGAACGGCTGGGTCTCGCGGCCGCCGAGCTCGACGTCTCGGGAGGCTGAGCGCCGTGCACACACCGGACCGTCTGGGCATCCTGGCCCCCGGCTACGAGCCCTCGGACGTCGAGCGCTTCGTCACCGAGGACCACCACAACCGTCACCGCAGCCACTTCGAGCGGGACCGCGCCCGCGTGCTGCACAGCTCCGCGCTGCGCCGGCTCGCCGCGAAGACGCAGGTGGTCTCCCCGCAGAGCGACGACTTCGTGCGCAACCGGCTGACCCACTCCCTGGAGGTCGCGCAGATCGGGCGCGAACTGGGCAAGGCGCTGGGCTGCGACCCGGACGTCGTCGACGCCGCGTGCCTGTCCCACGACCTCGGGCACCCGCCCTTCGGGCACAACGGCGAGACGGTGCTGGCCCAGCTGGCCAGCGGGATCGGCGGTTTCGAGGGCAACGCGCAGACCCTGCGGCTGCTCGTGCGCCTGGAGCCCAAGATCATGACGCCCTCCGGCGAGCCCGCGGGGCTGAACCTCACGCGCGCCACGCTGGACGCCACGTGCAAGTACCCGTGGTCCGCCGCGGACGCCCCGCCGCGTCCGGACGGACGGCCCAACCGGAAGTTCGGCGCGTACGAGGACGACCTCCCCGTGTTCGAGTGGTTCCGCGAGGGTGCCGTGGAAGGCCGCAAGTGCCTGGAGGCCCAGGTCATGGACCTCGCGGACGACATCTCCTACAGCGTGCACGACGTCGAGGACGCCGTGGCCGCCCACGCCCTGCAGCTGGAGGCGCTCGCGGACACCGGCCAGCGGGCCCGCGTGATCGAGTGCGCGCGCAGCTGGTACGTCCCCACCGCCACGGAGTCCGAGCTCGACGCCGCCCTCACCCGGTTGGAGGCCACCTCCGCCTGGGTGCCGCGCATGGACGGCACCCGCGGGGACCTCGCACGACTGAAGAACATGACGAGCCAGCTGATCGGGCGCTTCGCGATGTCCGCGGTGGAGGCCACGCGGGAGGTCGCGGGGGACGAGCCGCTGACCCGCTACCGCGCTTCCCTCGTGGTGCCGTGGGAGACGGAGCTGGAGATCGCCGTGCTCAAGGGGATCGCCACCGCGTTCGTGATGACCGTGCGGGACGCCATGCCCCTCTACGACAACCAGCACGAGATCCTCACCATCCTGGTGGAGGCCCTCATGGAGACGGACGGGCGGTTCCTCGCGCCCGACTTCGCGGCGGACTGGCGCGCACTGAGCGACGGCCCCGGGGCGGAGGCCGCTCAGCTGCGGCTCGTGGTGGACCAGATCGCGTGCCTCACGGACCACTCCGCCGTGGCGCTGCACGACCGTATCCGCGGCACCAACTGGCGCACGGGGGACAAGCCGCTCTGGTGAGGGCGGGGGGCGCAGGCCCGGCTGCGCGGCGTCGTCGTGCTCACCGGAACCGACGCTCGAACCGCGGCCCTGGCGCGCCGTGCGGGGCAGTCTCCACATGCCGCGGGCACGGGGCCCGGTCGGTTTGACGGGTTGCCTAAACTGGCCCAGTGGCCGGACTGATCAAGCGCGAAGACATCGACGAGGTACGGGCGCGCACGGACATCCGCGAGGTCGTCGAGCAGTACGTGACGCTGAAGCCCGCGGGCATCGGATCGTACAAGGGGCTGTGCCCGTTCCACGACGAGCGCTCGCCGTCCTTCCACGTCCGCCCGCAGATGGGGACGTACCACTGCTTCGGCTGCGACGAGTCCGGGGACGTGATCGCGTTCCTCATGGAAATGGACCACACCCCGTTCACGGAGACCGTGGAGCGGCTCGCCGCGCGCATCGGCTACGAGCTGCACTACGAGCAGGGTGGGGCACCCAACCGCGAGGAGGTGGGCCGCCGGCAGCGCCTGCTGGACGCCCACAAGGTGGCCGCCGAGTTCTTCCAGCGCAACCTCTACACACGCCAGGCCGCCGCGGCCCAGAAGTTCCTGGGGGAGCGGGGCTTCGACCAGGAGGCCGCCCGCACGTACGGCGTGGGCTACGCGCCGCAGGGCTGGTCCCACCTGTTGCAGCACCTGCGCAACCACGGGTTCACGGACCAGGAGCTGAAGCTCACCGGCATGTTCTCGGAGGGCAACCGCGGGCTCTACGACCGCTTCCGCGGCCGGCTGATCTGGCCGATCCGTGCGGTGGCGGGGGAGGTCATCGGCTTCGGCGCGCGCAAGCTCTACGACGACGACCAGGGCCCCAAGTACCTCAACACCCCCGAGACGCAGCTCTACAAGAAGTCGCAGGTGCTCTACGGGATCGACTTGGCCAAGCGGCCCATCGCCAAGTCCAAGCAGGTGGTCGTGGTGGAGGGCTACACGGACGTCATGGCCTGCCACCTGGCCGGGGTCACCACGGCGGTGGCCACGTGCGGCACGGCGTTCGGGACGGAGCACATCAAGATCGTGCGCCGCTTCCTCTCGGACGACTCCGCGGGCGGCGAGGTGGTCTTCACGTTCGACGGCGACGCCGCCGGACAGAAGGCCGCGCTGCGCGCCTTCCAGGAGGACCAGCGCTTCGTCGCTCAGACCTACGTGGCCGTGGAGCCGAACGGCATGGACCCGTGCGACCTGCGCCTGGCGCGCGGGGACGTGGCCGTCCGCGACCTCGTGGACACCCGCACCCCGCTGTTCGAGTTCGCGCTGCGGGCCACCATCAAGGAGTACGACGTCAACAGTCTCGAGGGGCGGCTGCGTGCCATGCGCGCGTGCGCGCCCATCGTCGCGCAGATCCGCGACCCCTCCCTCCGCCCCGCCTACGCGCGGGAGCTCTCGGGCTGGCTCGGCATCGAGACGGACGAGGTGATGCGGGCGGTGGCCGCGGCGTCGGCGTCGGCGCAGCGCAGTGCTCCCGGGCCCGACGGCGCCCGCTCCGGGCAGCGGGTCCAGGAACCCGCCCGCCTGGCTGGCCCCTCGCAGGACGGTCGTTTACGGCAGGGCGACGGCGCACCTGGATCCGGGGACGACGAGGAGCAGGGCCCGCGGCCCGTGGAGCTGCCCGATCCCCGGGAGCCGGTGTCCCGCATGGAGCGCGAGGCCCTGGAAGTGGTGCTGCAGGTCCCGGACCTGGTGCCCACCACCTACTGGGGGCACTTCGAGTCCGCGGGCATGACGTACCGCGTGCACCAGGTCATGCACGACGCCGTCGTCACCGCCCGCGCGGAGATCGGCGAGCAGCTCCAGGGCGGGCGGGTCTGGCTGGAAGCCGTCCGCAACCACCTGCCCGAGCAGCTGCACGGCTACCTGGCGCAGCTGTCCGTCACGCCTCTACCCGCGGCCACGGAGCAGCAGATGCGCAACTACGCGGTGGGGGTGCTCACCTCACTCGTGGAGATGCACATCAACCGGGAGAAGTCGGACAAGCTCGCGCACCTCAACCGGCTCAACGCCCAGCGCGAGCCGGACCTCTACCAGCAGCTCAACCGCGAGCTGCTGGAGCTGGAGCTGCAGCGCCGCAGCCTCATGGGGGTGTGAGGCTCTCCCGCACGGCGGCGACCGGGGCGCGGTGCTGCCCTCTGGGGCCCGGGCGCCCCGGCAAGTTGAGGATGCCCGCGCCGGGAGGTAGAGTATCGTCTCGTTGCGCGGCAACGTGCACATTCCCCCGTAGCTCAATTGGCAGAGCATTCGACTGTTAATCGAAGGGTTACTGGTTCGAGTCCAGTCGGGGGAGCCACCACGGAGGCCTCCTCCCCGGAAGGGGAGGGGGCCTTTTCCGTATCCGCATCGAACCGCGTGAGTTCCGCCGTGGTCCGCACGATCGACCGAAGGGTCGGTTTCACATCCGATTCTCGTCCCGGGGGCTGCCCCGCTCGACGATGCGCCTTGCGTCCTTCTGCCTCGGTGCTTGGCGAGGCGGGCTTGACCGGGTGACGGAGCGGTGGCGTGTGTCCGCCCTCCCGAGGCTAGGCGTCGCGTTTATCGCGGATCGCCCCCGCGGAGTGGAGGACGCGGTCGCCGAGAACGCCGAGACCCAGGAAGAACAGCATCAGGGTGATGTGCTGCGTCTGCTCTTTCTGGTCACCGGCGATCTTTGTCTGCACCGCCAGAAGGTCGTTGGTTTACCAGCCGTTCACCACAGCCTGCTGGGGAGCGCCATGCGCGCTGTCCTCCCGCAAGGTGTAATTCATGGCCGCCGAGCTCACCCCTTGTGACCAGTCACCCGACTCCCCGCTGGGGGCCAGGGGCATGGAAAAAATAAAGAACCCAAGGAGCATGAGTGCGGCCCACGAGAAGCGCACCATGCTCCAGTTGATAACTCGCTTCTTCTTGGAGCCTTTCATGGGTCTGGTGCTCTGCGGCGCTGCGGGGAAGGGGGTAGACGCTTCAGGAGAAGTGGGGTGGCTCATCGGGATGCATCCGTTCGGAGGGGGGAGGGGAGCGAGGGTGCTTGCCCAGGCAAGATTACGACAATGGCAAGGCGAGGAGGAATTTGCCCAACAGCGTTGACGTTGCCCCCTCGGTTGCTCGCTACGGAATTACCCGTGAAGACGCTGTCCAGGTGGTTCGCTCTTCTGAGGTGCAGGTTCCCGCTCCGGGCGGTGACGACCACGCAGACGCGACCTTGATCCCTGGCTACCCGAATCCGCAGACGGGCAGCTGGTGGGATTTCATCGCGGAGATTCGGCCCCACGAGGGGTGCTGATCTTTGACGTGATTGATGCGGCCGGTGAATATCGTTCTGCCGACGGGAGAACTGATGGGGATGGACGACTACGAGGATCTCTCCCGCGACGTCGAGCCCGGGGTCGTCACCCCGTACGCCGGTCTTAGGTCTCGTCGGACTCATTCCCGTGAGCCACACCCTGTCCCGAAAGGACAAGTCTTGCCCTGTCCCCGGGGAACTGAGCTATCCACCAGGAACCGGCTTCCCTAAGGAATGCGTACCTGCGTGCGGGGCCACCCCGGGCATAAGGCTCTACTGCGGGGGCCTGCTCCGCGGCTCATCCGGCTTCACCTGCACGATCTTCTGTTGACGCAATTCGGTCTGCTCTTGTGCAGGAGTAGCAATGGTTTGGGCCCACTGTCGGCACCGTTGCTGGACGGCGCGCCAGCTCGAGGGGGTCGTACCGTAGGCGGCGACGTCATCAGAGGCCAGCAGGTCTACCCGGCGCAGCTGTTCTGCGAAGATTTGGCGATCAAAGCCGGGGTCGCGTACGGCGGCGATGTACAGGAGCTCTTCGTCGGTGAATTTCCCAAATGCGCGAATTGCATCCAGGTCGAGGAAGTCACGTGCTTCCGCACGGGAGTACACGGCGCCGACCTTCGCAGCGATGGCGTCGCGCACGGAGAGCACCGGGCCTACGGCCAGCCGCGCTGGTTCGTGTCCCCGCCAGTCCACGCCCATGTCGACGTCAACGTGGTAGCCGTCGGTGGTCGTCAGTGAGAACTGGGCGTACAGCGGTGATTGCCGAACCAGGGAGACGTCCAAGTCGTTGTCGGTCCATGCGAGGGCCACGCGTTCCACGGCTCGGTCGAATGCTGCGGAATCCATGGAAGTGGTGAACAGGTCGACGTCTTCAGTGGGTCTGTCAGTCACACCGTGCTCTCGGATGGCACCGGAACCTGCTAGCGCGAAGCCGTCCTGGCCAATCGTCTCCAGTGCGACGCGGGTGATGCGGCGTTGCCAAGCGGTGAGCTCAGGCATGCTGGGGCCTCGCGGTGAGAGACGGAAATCGGTCTTCCCACAGGTCACGTACCCGCGTCGGCAGGATGAGGTCGTCCCAGATTTCGACGAGCCGGTTGGCGTTGACCAGGGCTTGGACATCGGCCAGGGTGCCCTCGGCCAGCGCGGAGACGTAGACCCGCTTCAGACCGTGGTCCTCGTCGAGGTTGAAACGGCGTGAGCCTGGAGCCCAGTACAGCGAATGGGGGAGTTCCACGAACCCGGAGGCCGGGCCGTGGAGCTCAGCCAGAGAATCGGGCACCGCGTAGGGCTTCAGATGGTGGAAGAACACGCGTTGCTCGGTCATGGGCATCACTCTCCTTGGCTTCATCGTAGGCGCGAGGTCGGCCGTGTTGGCTGTAGAAGGTTCACGTCGAGGTGCGCCGCGATCTGCGTCCTCCTGAGCGCCTACGAGACCCACGCCGTCGTCAGCTTCAGCGTCCGTGGGGCCGGCGCTGAACCGCTCCCCGCCCTGTGTCCTAATGCAGCGGCGCCGGGCTGGACGAGCCTGACGGAGCGACAAGGCAGTGCTGTGCCCCCGCCCTCCCGGGTCTAGTGTGTGAGGGCGCAACCGCGGGAGGTTCCGGTCAGATGCAACGGATCCTGCGCCGTCGCGCCGCCCCCGACCCTCTTGTCCAAGGATGTCCTCGATGACCGAGTCCGAGCCCGCCTCTTCACCACAGGCCGCGGCCTCCGCGCGCGGCGCCACCGCCGTGCGGCAGATTCCAGAACCGCAGTCCTCAGCGCCACAGGCGCCGGCCCCCGCTCCTACGCCCCGGCAGATGTGGCACGACTCCTACGGCCGCTCTTCCATCCGCGCCCTGCAGACGCTGATCCTGGCGGTGGCGATCGGGCTGGGCGTGTGGCTGGCCGCAATGCTGAAGATCGTGGTGCTGCCGCTGCTCCTGGCCCTCATCATCGCCTCGGCCATGTACCCGATCATGCGGTTCCTGCGCAGGCGGGCCGGTTTCAACCGCGTCTGGTCGGCGATCACGGGCCTGCTGGGAATCCTGGTGGCGTTGGGCGGTGTGCTGTTCGGCATCGCGCTGACGGTGCGCACCGAGTGGTCCGACCTCGCGCAGAAGACGCAGGAGGGCGTGAACAAGCTGGTGGAGATCCCCTCCGGCTGGGGCATTCCGCTGGACGACACCCACCTGAGCGAGTACCTCTCCCAGGCTACCGAGTTCCTCAAGAACAGCGGCGCCGAGTCCAGTGCGCTGTCCGGTGTCTCCGTGGCCACGGAGATCGTCACCGGCGCGCTGCTGATGATCGTGATGCTCTTCTTCTTCCTCCTGGATGGAGAACGCATGGCCGGCTTCCTGGTGGGGTTCCTGCCGGAGCGGCTGAGGGAGCGTGCCAACCAGGCAGGGCGCGCCTCCGTGCACGTGCTGGGCAAGTACATCCGCGGCACGGTGGTCATCGCGGCCTTCGCGGCGGTGTGCGACCTGATCGCGATGCTCGTCATGCAGGTGCCGCTGGCCTTCCCCCTGGCAGCCCTGATCTTCCTGGGTGCCTTCATCCCGATCGTCGGCGCCCTGGTCACAGGGATGGCAGCTGCCCTGGTGGCCCTGGTGGCGGCCGGGCCCCTTGCCTCGATCGTGCTGGTGATCGTGGTCATCCTGGTGAACCAGATCGAGCACCACATCCTGCAGCCCAAGGTCATGGGCACCGCACTGGGCCTGCACGGCATCGTGATCATCGTCGCCCTGGCCATCGGTGCGCACGAGGGCGGTGTGGCCGGCGCGCTGCTGGCGGTCCCCCTCACGGCGGTGCTGTGGGCCAGTTTCAAGACCTTCCGGGACATGCGCGACAGCGCCCCACGCGCGCTGCATACGGAAGACGACGACGCCGCGGCACCGGCCGTGCGGGCCTGAGCCAGGCGGTGAGGCCGCGGACTTTCACCACCCCGACCACAGGCGACGAGTCGTGCCCAGACGTCAGTGGTATCAACCACTCGTTCGAGCGCTGCCGGGGCCGGGCACGGGAACGGTCGTCCACTACCGGGTGGAGCGGGAGGGGAATTTCCTCCTCGCCTCATGATTCGCGGGGTCATGGGTAACGCACACAGGCCATTGTCTCTCTGACGCCACAGCGACGTGCAGTGTTCCCGCCAGCGCCAGCGCCACCGCCCTCGCTACGGCCTCTCTGAATCTGAGGTGTAGACCTGCCCGGAAATCGACACTCGGGGCGGGCAGGTCTACTCCTCAGATTCACGGTGCTCTTGGCGCGCACGGCCGGGTGCGCCACCGGCCCGGCCAGCTCCCACCGGCGCCTAGTACAGTGAGTCGTTGCTGCAGACCCGCAGCCCCACGACGACCCAGGCTGGTGACCCGGTACACGTGACTCTGGCTTCTCGCAGGCTCTGCCTGGTGGTGGCGGTGGTCTACTTCGCGTGGCTCGTCTCCCCGCTGCTGGACCCCCAGCTGCACCCGTGGACCTCCTACGCCTCCGAGTACTTCGTGGCGGACCGCCCGGCGGCGTCCGTGCTTCGCACGGCGGACGGGCTGTCCGGGATGCTGCTCGTGGTGATCGCGGTCCTGTCCTACGCGCGCGTGCGGACCCTGTGGCGCGGCCTGCCCGGTGGGATCGCCCCCGGGCACGACGACGCTCCCGCCCGCACCCTGCGCCGCGGCCGTGCCGCCGTGCGCACCTGGGCGGGGGCGCTCGCCGTCGCCGGGGCCGCCACCGTGGTGGACGCGATCAACCCCATGACCTGCGCGCCGTCCGTCTCCCCGGCGTGCGCCGCGGCCGAGGCGGCAGGCACGCTGCCGGTCCAGCACCACCTGCACACCGGTTCCTCCGCGCTCGTGGGGATCGCGTTCGTGGTGGCCATGCTCGCCTCGCTCGTGCTCAGCACGCGGGAGGACCGCGTGGTGCGGATCGCCAGCTGGGCGGGGATCGTGACCACCGCGCTGTCCGGAATCGACGCGCTCTTCACCAGGATCCCCACCGAGGGCATCACTCAGCGCATCTCCATGGTCACGATCGTGGTGTGGCTGGTCGCCGCCGCGGGACTTCCGGTGGTCGAGCGCCTGCGCGCGGACCCGCGGCCGGTGGCGGCATGACCACGCCCCTGGAGGAGGCCCTGCGCGCCCACGTAGCCACGCACACCGTGCTGGGCACGCGGACCCGGATCCTCGACGTCGGCTCCGGCCCCGTGGTCGTGTGCTCTTCCGGCGTGGCCTCGGTGCTGTGGGACTGGGCGCCCGTGGTCGCGCTGCTGCGGCGCACGCACCGCGTGATCGTCGTGGACCGCCCGGGCTACGCCCCCGGGGACGAGGTGTCTGCGGTGCTGCCGACGCTGGAGGGCGAGGCCGAGCACCTGCTCGCGGCGCTCGGGGCGTGCGGTGTCACGGAACCCGTCACGGCCGTGGGCCACTCGTTCGGCGCCGCGCTGGTCGAGGCCGCCGCGCGGTGGCACCCCGAGCGGATCCGCAGCCTGGTTCTGCTCGACGGCTCCGTTCCCCACGCCGAGGGCACCCACGGGCACGACGACGCCGCCCGCGCCGCCCGCAGGTTCCGGCAGCGCACCCTGCCGATCGCCCTGTCCCGCCCGGTGGGTGCTGTGTGGGTCGCCCTCGGCCCCGGGCTGTCCACCGTGCTGGTCCCGGGCAGGCGCGGACTGGCCCGGGCTATTCCCGGGCTGCGTGCAGAGGCCGGCGCACAGAGCACACTGGCCGCGTCGCTGCGCGAGCTCGCGGGGTATCCCGCCTGCATGGGCGAGCTGGAGCGGTTGCGCGCCCGTCGCCCCCTGAGCCGCGGTCTGCCCGTCGTCGTGGTCGCCGCTAACGGTCGGCTCCCACGCCCTGGGCTCTCGCTGTGGGTGCGCCACGTGCTGCGCCAGGCCCGCGGTTTCTCCCACGAGGCCCGTCTGACGTGCCGGGTGCTGCGTCGCAGCGGGCACTTCGTGATGCTGGACCAGCTCCACCGCACGGCGGAGTTGATCGCCCGGGCCGCCGCACCACAGAGCTGATCGCCTGGGCCGCCGGGTGGCCGCGCCGCCGAGTTGATCGCCTGGGCTCCCTGCGCTGGAAGGTGCTTCTTCTCGCTGACAGGGCCTGCCCGCCTGACCGCAGGGGGGCGACATCTGCTGACGGCCGTCGCCCACAGGGCGAGGTTCGAGTCACGGGGCGTGGCGCAGGAATCCCCGCCCTCGTCACGGCACACAGCGGGTCGTTTTGTCTCCATAAATGAGAATGATTATCATTCGAGTGCTATGCCTACGCCGTCTCGCTTCTCTCCGCGCGCCCACGCGTTGCTCGTCCTCGCCCTGGTGCTGGCCCTGGGGCTCTCCGTCCCCGTGGCCGTCTCGTGGGGCGCCGCCGCCATTCCCGTGGCGGACACCGCCCGCTTCCTCTGGGCCGCCCTCACTGGTGGCACGATCCCCGCCTCGGACTTCACCGACTACACGGTCGTCCTCCAGATCCGCACCCCGCGCGTGCTGCTGGCCGCCGTGGTCGGGGCGGGGCTCAGCGTCCTGGGCCTCGCCGCGCAGGCCATGGTCCGCAACCCCCTGGCGGACCCGTTCATCCTGGGCGTCTCCTCGGGCGCGGCGGTGGGCGCGAGCGCCGTCGTCTCCTGGGGGCTGTTCTCCGCGCTCGGGGGACTGGCGCTGAATGCCGCCGCGTTCCTGGGCGCGCTGCTTGCCTCGGTGCTGGTGTACGCGCTCTCCCGGGGCCCGGGCGGGGTGGCGCCCGTGCGCCTGATCCTCACCGGCGTGGTGCTCTCGTTCGGGTTCCAGGCGCTGATGTCCGCGATCGTCTTCTTCGACGCCAAGGGCGACGCCGCCCGCACCGTCATGTTCTGGATGCTCGGCTCCCTGGGCGCGGCCACGTGGGAGCAGCTGCCGCTGCCCGCGCTGACCACCGCGCTGTGCCTCGGCTGGCTCGGCTGGCGCTCGCGGGACCTGGACACCCTGGCCATGGGCGACGGCTCCGCGGCGAGCCTGGGCGTGGACCCGGACCGGATGCGCGTGCAGCTGTTCGTCCTCACGGTCCTGGGCACCGTCGCCCTCGTCTCGGTCGCGGGGACCATCGGCTTCGTCGGCCTCGTGGTCCCACACGCCACGCGGATCCTGCTGGGCCCGGCGCACCGGCGCGCCACGGTGGTGGCGCCGCTGGCCGGGGCGCTGTTCATGGTCTGGGTGGACCTGGTCAGCCGCGTGGCCGTCCCGCCGCGGGAGCTGCCCCTGGGCGTGGTCACCGCGCTGGTGGGCGTGCCCGTGTTCGTGGTGCTCGTGCGTCGGGCGGGCTACGTCTTCGGGGGCTCCCGGTGAACGGGCCCGTGGCAGGACGGGCGGTCTCGACACCGCGCAGGGCCGACGACGGCGCACCGGCGCCCCAGGCGCCCACGTCCCCGGAGGTGCCGGGAGACAGCACGCAGACCAGCCTTACCGGCACGCAGAGCGGCACCGGCCTGGAGCTGCGGGGGCTGCGGCTCGACGTCGCCGGGCGCACTGTGGTCCCGGAACTCTCCCTGCGGGTGGCACCGGGGTCGGTCGTGGGGCTGGTCGGCCCCAACGGCTGCGGCAAGTCCACCGTGCTGAAGGCCCTCTACCGCGCCCTGAAACCCCGCGGCGGGGCGGTGCTCATCGACGGTGATCCCCTGGACGGCATGCGCTTCCGGGACTCCGCCGCGCGCATTGCGGCCCTGCCCCAGGACGAGCGCTCGGAGCTGGACTTCTTGGTGGCCGAGGTTGTGCGGCTCGGCGCCGCGGCCAACCCGCACCACCGCGCGGAGGAGCTGGACGACGTCGTGCGGGACGCCATGGCCCGCGCCGGCGTGCTGGAGCTGGCCCACCGCAGCGTGCTGGGGCTGTCCGGGGGAGAGCGGCAGCGCGTGCTCATCGCGCGCGCCCTGGCTCAGCGCACCCCGTACCTGCTGCTGGACGAGCCCACCAACCACCTGGACCTGCGCCACCAGACGGACCTGGTCCGGGCCCTGCGCGGGTCCGCCGAGTGCCGACCCGCCGTGCTCACCGCCCTGCACGACCTCAACCTCGCGGCCGCGATGTGCGACCGGATCGTGGTGCTCGACGCCGGGCGAGTCGTGGCGGATGCCCCGGCCGACGAAGCCCTGGACCCGGACACTGTGGAGCGCGTCTACGGCGTGCGCCCGGTCCTCATCACCCGTCCCGACACCGGGACACCCCACCTGCTGTTCCCCATCGAACGAGAGGACCCCTCATGACGACACCCCCTGGTTCCCAGCCCGCCCGAGATCGCGGCGGTGCGAGCGAGGCCCCGCGCGGGCGACGACGCCGCGCGGACGGCCCGGGCGCCGTCGCCCACCGCAGCTCGTCCCGCCAGGGACGCACCCTGACCCGGCGGGGCATGCCTCTGGCGGTGGGGCTCGTGGCGAGCCTGCTGCTGACCGGCTGCGGCGCGCAGGTCCAGAAGGACGCGGCGTCGGGCGCGGAGAAGACCATCGAGAACTGCGGGCGCACGAGCACCTACCCGACCCCGCAGAAGCCCGTGGCGTACGACGTCTCGGCGATCGAGAAGATGTTCGCCCTCGGGCTCTCCGACAGGATGCGCGGGATCGTGCTGCCCAAGACGGTGAGCAGCGTGGTCGAGAAGTCCCCCTACAAGGAGGACTACGGGAAGGTGGAGACCATCTCGGACTCGGTGCTGGGCCAGGAGGCCGTGGTCAGCGCCCGCGCGGACTGGGTGTTCGCCGGGTGGCAGGCCGGGTTCAGCGAGGCCCGCGGTGTCACGCCGGATTCGCTGCAGGACGTGGGCATCCAGTCCTACATGCAGAACGAGACGTGCAAGGGCTACCAGGGGGACACCTCCGAGCCGGGCCCGCTGGACGCCACGAACCAGGACCTCACGGACCTCGGGACGATCTTCGGCGTGGCGGACCGGGCGCAGCAGCTCGTGGCGGACCTCGAGGCCAAGCGGCAGAAGCTGAAGGACGAGCCCCGGCCGAAGGACCCGGCGAAGGTGTTCGTGTACGACTCCGGAACTTCCGAGCCCTACACGGCGGGCAGGCGCACGGCCCTGAACGACATGATCGAGCTGGCGGGGGCCACCTCCGTGAGCAAGGACCTCGACGCCCGCTGGGACACCGTGGGCTGGGAGTCCGTGGTCACCAAGGACCCGCAGGCCATCGTGGTGGTGGACTACAACAAGCAGCCCGTGCAGGAGAAGCTCGACTACCTCAAGAACGAGTCCCCGGTGAAGGACTCGCCCGCCGTGAAGAACGGCAACATCTACGTCATGGACTACGGGGAGGCCGTGTCCGGCCCGCGCAACATGGACGGCGCGCAGAAGCTCGCCGACTACCTGCGCTCGAAGGACCTGCGGTGAGGCGGACGGCGTGAGCGGCGCAGGCCCGGGCTACGGGCCCACGGACCGGGGGATCGCCCTGCGGATCTGGCCGCTGCTGGGCGCCGCCGCCCTGGGGCTCGTGCCGTTCACGGTGTACTCGAACTTCCTGGTCGACATCACCCGGGACAGCGGAGCGAGCTCGGCGCTGATGGGGTGGCTGCGGGGGACCGGTGGCGTCGCCGCCCTGGCGGTGGGGCTGTGCTGCGCCCCGCTGCTGGACAGGATGTCCCGGCGGGCGGCGGCGGCCGCGGCGCTCGCGGTGATCGGGGCCGCGTGCGCGCTGGGCGTGCTCGGCACCGTGTGGTCCTGGGCAGGGTTCTGCCTGCTGGTCGGGGCGGGGACCACGGTGCTGAACCCCGCGGTCTCCGCCATGGCGGCGGACCGGTTCCGGGATCCGGCGACCTCGGGGCGTGCCGCCACCCAGGTCTCGGCCACGATGACGCTCACCGCTGTGCTCGCCGCGCCCCTGCTCGCGGGTCCCGCGCTGCTGTGGGGCTGGCGGGGTGATCTCGCCGCCACCGCGGTGCTCGCGGTGGCCGTCGCGGTCCTGCTGGGGCGGCGCGACGACGGCGGACTGCGCCACAGGGGGCCTGCCGCACCGGGGACCGGATCGGGGCAGCATGCGCTCTCCGGGCCCGGTTCCGAAACCCCCGGGCCGGGCCGGGCCAGGGCGACAGCATCCGGTACCGAGGTCGTCGGTTCGGTCAGCCCCGGGGCGAACTGACGACCTCTCTCCACGCCCTCACCGGACGCGGTCCCTATCGGCTACGCGGGGGCGCTGCGGGTGGCCCTCGGTCTGCCCGGCGTTCCCGGGATGATGCTCGTCTCCGTGCTGCGCACCACCGCGTTCATGGGCCAGCTCGCCTACCTGGCCGTCCTCTACTCCGACCGTTTTCAGGTGGGCCCCGGGATCTTCTCGCTCGTGTGGGCGCTCTCGGGGATCACGTTCTTCCTGGGCAACTGGTTCGGCGGTCGGCTCCTGCGCTCGCTCACGCACTCCCGCCACACCGCGTGGACCGCGGCGTTCGCTGTTCTGGTGGGAGCCGCGGCCGTTCTCGTCCTCTTCGCCACGAGTCGGTTGGCGACGGCGCTCGCGGCCACCGCGGCGCTCGGCGCCGCCCACGCGGTCACGGCCGCCGCCGTGACGACCCTGCTCGTGCGGGGCTCGGAGGGCCACCGCGGCACGGTGCTCGCCCTCAACGGTGCCGGTCAGAGCCTGGGGGTGTGCATGGGGGCCAGCGTCGCCGGGGCCGGACGTGCCCTGGGCGGTTGGACCGGCGCGGGGGTGGGCCTGGCGCTCGTCACCGTGCTCGCCGCCGTCGTCGCGGCACACGTGGCGTTCTCCCTGCGCGGTCGCACTGACGGCGCAGGACGCGGGAAGGTCGTGTCGTGACAGGGCGCAAACCGCACCCGCGGACCGGCACCGGGACGTGCATGGCCCACCGCGATCCCGCTCGGTTCAGAGGGGGCCGCAGCGTCGCCAGTATGCCCAGTGGGGCCACAACTCTCCCAGGATTCCCACCGGCGACCGGCTGTGGATCACCAGTCCCATCCAACCCGGCTGCGGCCTGGGCTCCGCCACCGCGGAGGTCGTCGCGAGCATCCGTGCGATGAGCAGCGCGTGCGGTGTGCGCGTGGGCGCACGCGAAATCAGCCGCCTGCCACGCCGGGCCGAGAGCGCGGAGGGCCCGCGCCGCGCGCGTAGGAACGCCCGCGCGGGTCATCGCCACCCGCCCCGGCCCTCGGCGCGCGTTCTCCGTGCGTGACGGCGCCGCCTGACGGGTGATCCGTCGGTACCCGGGGTCGGACCTCAGATGACGTGCTCCTCCCGGGCGCGGCTGACCGCCGCGGTGCGGTTGTCCACGCCGAGCTTGTCGTAGATGTGCACCAGGTGCGTCTTAACGGTGGCCTCGGAGATGAACAGGGACTTCGCCAGTGCCCGGTTGGACGCACCCGTGGCGAGTCCCCGGAGGATGTCGATCTCGCGCGGGCTCAGGGTGGTCCCCGGCGCGCGGACGCGGCTCACCAGGTGCGCGGTCACGGACGGCGAGAGCACCGGGCGCCCCGCCGCGGCGTCGTGCACCGCCTGCCCGATGGTCGCGGGCTGGGCGTCCTTGAGCAGGTAGCCGGTCGCGCCGGCCTCGAGCGCGGCCACGACGTCCGCCTGGGCGTCGTACGTGGTGAGGATCAGCACGGGCGGTCCGCCCGCCGCGACGATCCGCCGTGTGGCCTCCAGCCCGCCCATGCCCTGGCCCATCTGCAGGTCCATGACCACCACGTCCACCCCGTGCCCGGGGCGCGCGAGCACGTCCAGTGCCCCGAGCCCGTCCTGCGCCTCCGCGCACACGGTGATGTCCCCGAGGGACTCGAGCACGGCGCGCAGCCCGGCGCGCACCACGGGGTGGTCGTCCACGAGCAGCACCTGGGTGGTCATGAGGGGCTCCTGTCTCCGGGGTTGCGGTGGGGGGATGTGGGGGACGACGACGCCGCGTGGCCGGGCCGCGCGGCGTCGTCGCCGTCGTGCCCCGGCACAGCGGGCGGTTCCGGCACTGCAGGCGGCGGTACCGGCTGCCCGGAAAGGGCCGACTGCCCCGATCCCACCGCTGCGGGAGTGTCGGCCACACGGGGGCCGGAGACGGTGTCCGCGAGCGGCAGCCGCACGTTCACCACGGTGCCGCCGCGCGGCTCGGACTCCACGGTCAGCTCGGCGCCCAGCTCCTCGGCGCGGCGTCGGAGGTGGGAGAGGCCGTAGGAGTCGCCCCGTGCCCGGCGGGCGGCCGCGCGGGGGTCGAAGCCCACGCCGTCGTCCACGACGTCCAGCGTGACGGCGTCCTCCCACCCCGCGAGCGTGACGACCACCCGGGAGGCGTGCGCGTGGGAGGTCACGTTCGCCAGGGTGGACTGCGCGGCGCGGATGAACAGGGTGCGCTGGGGGCCCGTGAGCTCCGGGATCTCGCCCTGCACCGAGAACTCGCACGTGAGCCCGGTGCCCGTGGCCTGCGCGCCCTCCTCGGTGCGGCGGCAGACCTCCGAGAGCGCCGCGGGCAGGGACTCGTCCAGGGCGGGGGAGGCGAGGTCCCTGACGAAGCGGCGGGCCTCGGCGAGGTTCGCGGCGGCGGTGCCCTCGATCGTGGCCAGCCGCGCGGCGGTGATGTCCCGCTGGTCGTCGGCCAGGGACTGCTGGGCCGCGCGGGAGACCAGCACGATGGACGTGAGCCCCTGGGCGAGGGTGTCGTGGATCTCCCGGGACAGCCGCTCCCGCTCGGACATGGTGCCCGCCGTGCGCTCCTGCCGTGCGAGCTCCTCGCGCGTGGACTCGAGCTGACGGATGACCTGCACGTGGCGCTGGGCGTCCCGGTAGAGGGCGCGGTAGCCGTAGCTCACGAGCAGCGCGACCACCGCACCGATGGCCGGGCCGATCACCATGGGCGCGGTGAAGGAGCCGCTGGGCGCGTGGAGGTACTGCGTGACTCCCACCACGCCCACGAGCAGCGTCACGCACGCCAGCGCCACCGGGGGGCTCAGCAGCACCGGGTAGAGGAAGAAGAGGGGGAAGACCACCCAGGAGAAGTCCGCGCTCTGCAGCGCGAGCAGTGCCCACAGCAGGGTGACGATGAGCAGCCACGCCGGTGCCAGGCGCATGGAGGCACGGTCCGCCCGGCCGCGCGCCACGCGGTTCTCCGCAATGGTTCCCGCGAGGTAGAAGGTGGCGAGCGACAGCGCACCGGACAGCAGCGTGACCAGCTGGGCCGTGTGACCGGAGGGCCAGCGCACCAGTGCACGGACGAGCGCGAGCACCAGCAGCCCGGCGAAGCTCACGTGCAGCGTGACCCTCATGGTGCGCAGCAGCACCGGGGTGGACAGCTCGTGGCGCACGGTGTGCCTCCCTCGACGGCGCTCTGCGGACGGCGACGGGTGCCGGGCGGGCAGCCGAAGTCCGTGGTCATGGTACGCACGGGGCCCCCGGCGGGCATCAACCGATCGGTTGATCCGCGGCTCAACCGCACGCGCAGCCACCTTCAACCGGGGTGGCGATCCCCGCGCAGCGCCCGCGCCGGAGACTGGATGCAGTTGTCCACCGCACCTTCGTCACGGGAGTCACCCCATGTTCTTGTCCCTGAGGGACATCACCTTCGCCAAGGGCCGCTTCGCGCTGCTCGCCACGGTCGTCGCCCTCATCACCCTGCTGCTGGTCCTGCTGACCGGTCTGACCAACGGACTCGGCCACCAGAACACGTCCGCGCTCGAGCGCCTGGACGCCCAGCAGCTCGTGCTCAGCGCGCCCCCCGGCGACTCCGGCACGTCCTCGTTCACCACGTCGCAGATCACGGACGGCGAGCTGCAGAAGTGGCGCGACGGCGCGGGCAAGGACAGCGTGGAGCGCCTGGGGATCACCCAGACCAGCGCCCGCAGCGGCGCCGAGACCCAGGACTCGAGCACCGCGTCGTCGCGCGCGGACACCACCGCGGCCGCCGCCATCGCCCTGGAGCCGGGCTCGAAGCTCGCCCCGGACCTGAAGGCGTCCTCCGGGCAGAGCCACCCGGACGAGGGGCAGGTGGTGCTGAGCAGCACCCTGGCCGACGACATGCACGTCTCCGTGGGGGACACCGTCTCCATGGGCGGCAAGGCCCTGAAGACCGCCGGCGTGGTGGAGGACGAGTACTACAGCCACGTTCCGGTGGTGTGGATGAGCATGGCCGACTTCCCCGCCGTGGCCCACACGACGAGCGACGAGCAGGCCACCGCACTGGCCCTGACCACGCAGGAGTACCCGCAGGACCTGCCCGGTGACACCGACACCGTGGCCATGAAGACCAAGGAGGCGTTCGCGGCGCTGCCCGCCTACGAGTCCGAGCGCGGTTCGCTGCTGATGATGCAGGGATTCCTGTACGGGATCTCCGCGCTGGTCGTGGTCTCGTTCCTGACCGTTTGGACCATCCAGCGCACCCGTGACATCGCGGTGCTGCGCGCCCTGGGCGCCGACCGCGGCTACGTGGTGCGGGACTCGATCGTGCAGGCCGCCGTGGTCCTGACCCTGGGCGTGCTCGTGGGCGGTGCCCTCGGGCTGCTGGGCGGGCTGCTCGCGGGATCCGCCGTGCCGTTCCAGCTGAGCCTGGCCAGCGTGGGGCTGCCCGTGCTGGGCGTGCTCGTCCTGGGCCTGCTCGGCTCCCTGCTCGCGGTGCGCCGCGTCTCCACCGTCGACCCGATGATTGCCCTGGGAGGTAACTGACCATGCACGCTTCCGACACCCAACCCCGCCACCGCGCTGATGCCCACGGCCTCGCCGAGTTCGTGGACCACGAGGACCACCGGCCCGAGCACCTCGCCGGCGACGAGCTCGACGCTCGTCACGGCGGTCCCTCCGACACCCGCCACGCGGACGCCGACGCCGCCGCGCTGGATGTGCGCGACGTGTGCCTCCAGTACCCGGACGGCACCGCCGCGGACGGCACGCCGCGCACCGTCACCGCCCTGGACCACGTGCACCTCACGCTGCACCGCGGCACGATGACGGCGCTGATCGGGCCCTCGGGCTCCGGCAAGTCCTCGCTGCTCGCCGTGGCCGCGGCCCTGATCCGCCCGACCTCCGGCACCGTCACCGTGGCGGGGGAGTCCCTCACGGAGCTGCCCGAGAAGGAGCTCGCGAGGATCCGCCGCGGCCACACCGGCATGGTCTTCCAGCAGCCCAACCTGCTGGCGGCCCTGACCTCCCGCGAGCAGCTCGTGCTCGCGGCCCACATCGCCGGGGCCCGCGGCAAGGAGCTCAAGGCCGCCGGAAAGCGCGCCGACGAACTGCTCGAGCAGGTGGGCCTGGTGGACTGCGGGGACCGCCGCCCCCACCAGCTCTCCGGAGGCCAGCGCCAGCGCGTGAACATCGCCCGGGCACTCATGAACGACCCGCAGCTGCTGCTCGTGGACGAGCCCACCGCCGCGCTGGACCAGGAGCGCTCACGCAGCATCATGGAGCTGCTCGCCAGCCTCACCCACGAGTTCTCCCTCGCGTCCCTCGTGGTCACCCACGACACCGAGTTCGTGCCGCTCGCGGACGAGTGCGTGACCATGGAGGACGGCCGCTTGCGGTGACCGCACGGGCCCGTGTGTCGGGCTCCGGCGGGGCCGGAGGCCTCCCGGGCGGATGGTAGTTTGATACCAGATCGTTCCATCACCACCACCACGCACTCACCGGAGGCGGCATGAGCCACGCAGTGGGCCCCAACAGCGGCCACTCACCCACCACAGGAACCCGCACCACCAAGAGGCCGGGGGCGGCGCCCATCACGGACGTCGTCAAGGTCTTCGTGCGCCTGCTCCCCAAGCAGCTCAAGGACGAGGCCCAGCTGGCCGTCCTCGAGCTCAAGGACAAGGGCATCAAGGTGGGTGTGGGCGCTGCGTTCGTCGTCGTCGGCCTGCTCTTCCTGGGTCTCGCGGTGATCGCCTTGGTCGGCGCGGCCATTGCCGGGCTCTCCCACGTGATGCCCGCGTGGCTCGCGGCCCTGCTGCTCGCCGTCGTGTTCATCGTGGTCCTCGCCGTCCTGGCTCTGATCGGTGTCTCCAAGATCAAGAATGCCATGCCGCTCGTGCCGGAGAAGACGATCTTCGGGCTGCGCTACGACCTCGGCGTCCTCAAGGAGGGCTCCGCGTACAACGAGGGCCGCGTCCAGCGCGAGATCAACGAGGCCGAGCAGAAGAAGCAGCGCGAGAAGGAGGAGGCCGCGAACGATCCGAACCGCGTCAAGCCGGTCAAGCCCACCGAGGAGCAGTTGCGCTCCCGCCTGAAGCTGCGCCGCGAGCACCTCAAAAGCCTGCGCGACGACGCCCAAAACCGCGCGGACTCCGTGCAGGCCGCCACCAAGGGCTTCGTCAACCGCACCTCGCGCACCGTGAAGGCCACCGAGGCCTCCGTGAAGAGCACGTTCGCCTCCAAGGGCGGCACGCAGGGCGTGCGCGCGGAGGGCTCCACCTCTGCGGCGGACGTGCTCAGCGAACGCTGGCAGCCGCTGGCCGTCGCCGCTGCGGCAGGAACCGCGTTCCTCGTGTTCCTGCGGAAGCTTCTGCGCAAGTAGTTCGAGCAGCCCACGGGCGGCTCTGTCGAGCTGTTTCCCGAGGCACCGGGCCGGGTCCTCTTCGGAGGGCCCGGCCCGCGGCATCTCCGGAGTCCGGCGGGATGAGGTGCGGAGCGCGGTGGCAGTGGTGCCCCTACGATGAGTCCGTGGACCAGCAGAAGACGGGACGATGAGCCAGTGGATCGCGGTGGCGCTGGCGATCGCCTCCGCCGTGTGCCTCGCGGTGGGCACTCAGACGCAGTCGGCGGCCGTCAGGGGCGAGACCTCCGGGGCCCTGAGACCCCGCAATCTGGGGGCCCTGCTGCGCAACGGCCGCTGGCTGCTCGGCACGGGCCTGCTGGGGCTGGGGATGGCGCTGAACGTCTCCGCGCTGACGCTGGCCACCGTGACCGTGGTGCAGCCCATCGGTGTGGTCGCGCTGGCGATCACGACACTGCTGCACGCCCGCCACCAGCACCTGACGATCAACCGCCGCACCTGGCTCGCGGTGGCGCTGTGCACCGCCGGCGGTGCCGGCTTCGTCGCCTGTGCCGTCTCCGCCACGGACCCCACCCGCAGGCCGGGAGCCGCGGCGGAGAACACCGTGGTGCTCATGCTGCTCGGGCTCGTGGTGCTCCTCGGCATTGCGGAGGTGATGCTTCGGCGTCATCGGATCAGCATGTTCTACGTGGTGGGGGCCGGGGTGCTCTACGGGTTCGTGGCGGTGCTCGTGCGCCTGACCATGACCACCCTCACCGCGGCGGGGCTCGGGGCCGTGAACTGGCTGGCCGTGCTGATGCTGCTGGTGGCGGCGGCCCTGGGCGGCTGGATGGTGCAGTGCGCGTATTCGAGCGGACCGCCGGACCTCGTGATCGCCGGGCTGACCGTGGTGGACCCCATGGTGGGTGTGGCACTGGGGCTCCTGGTCCTCGGGGAGGCCGGACCGGCGTTCACCGGGTGGGTCGCCGCTGGCATGGGGCTCGCAGGTGTCGTTGCTATAGTCGGCGTGGTCCTGCTCTCGCGGTTCCACCCAGAGGTCATCCAGCGCCGAGCGGCCGCACGCGCCCGCTCGAGGACGCGGGATGGCGGCACCGGCCAGCAGGCGGCGTCGTCCCGGAAGGATGCACGCCCCGACCGATGACCCACGTACGGAACACAAGGCATTGAAGATTCTGATCACCGCAGAGACCTATCCGCCCGACGTCAACGGTGCCGCACAGTTCGCCCGCCGCCTGGCGCACGGCATGCTCGAGCGTGGTCACGAGGTCCACGTGGTGGCGCCCATGCCCACCAGCGGTGCCTCCCGGACCATGGACGACGGGGGCGTCACGGAGCACCGCGTCCGCTCCCACCACGCGTTCACGCACCCCTACTTCCGGCTGTGCTTCCCGTGGGAGGTGGCCCGGGAGGTCACCCGGCTGCTCGACGAGATCCAGCCGGACGTCGTCCACATCCAGTGCCACTACATCCTGGGCCGGCTGGTGGCGAAGGAGGCCTCGCGCCGCGGGATCCGGCTGATCGGCACCAACCACTTCATCCCGGAGAACATCGAGCCGTTCCTGCCGTTCCCGGAGTGGTTCATCAGGGGCTACCGCAAGGTCTCCTGGTGGGACCTGGCGCGCATCTACGACCGGTGCGACGTCATCACCGCGCCCACCCCGCTCGCCGTGCGCACGATGGTGGACAACGGCGTGGCAGACCGCGCGCTGGCGGTGTCCAACGGGATCGAGGCCGGGCACTACGAGGCCCTCGATGGCGAGGACATCGGACGACAGGACCACCCCGTGGTCCTGTTCTGCGGCAGGCTCGCCGTCGAGAAGAACGTGGACGAGCTCATCCGTGCCGTGGGGTTGATCCCCCGGGAGAAGAACGTGCACGCGGAGATCGTGGGGGAGGGGGAGCAGCGGGACCGGCTCATCGCGCTCGCGCACGAGTGCGGCGTGGCCGACCGCGTGCACTTCCTGGGCTTCCTCACGGACGAGGAGCTGCGCCGTGCGTACCTGCGCGCGGACGTCTTCTGCCAGCCGGGCACCGCGGAGCTGCAGTCCCTCGTGACGCTCGAGGCCATGAGCGCCTCGAAGCCCGTGGTGCTCGCCAACGCCCGTGCGCTGCCGCACCTGGCTGACGAGGGCCGCAACGGCTACCTGTTCTCGCCGGGCGACTCCGGAGACCTGGCGCGCAAGCTGCAGCTGGTGCTCGACGCCACGCAGGAGCAGCGGCGGGCCATGGGGGAGCACAGCCACCACATGGTGTCCCAGCACTCCTTCACCCGCACGCTGGACCGATTCGAGTCCCTCTACAGCGGTGCCTCCAGCTGAGCAGCCACGGTCCGTTGCACCGGGGACGACGACGCCGCACGGGCACCGCACCCGAGCCCGGCCCCGTGGCACGCCACCGGAGGTCACGGTGGGGTACCGTGGTGCGGCGGCCTTCGGGTCGTCACGAGGGGCGGTAGCTCAGCTGGTCAGAGCAGAGGACTCATAATCCTTGGGTCGTGGGTTCAAGCCCCACCCGCCCTACGCGCACCGCCCTCCCGCCAGGTATCTCGCCCGGCGGGAGGGCGATTTCTTTGACCCCGTCCGAGCGGCGTCTCCGCCCGGTTGGCGAAGATGCCAGCCGCTTCCCGCAGGATCCATTTCCCGCAGGACCCGTCCCCACCCCTCCGGCTCGAACTGGCCGGACCTATTCCTCCCGCTCACTGCCGCTGCGGCACGGGCAGCAGGACCGAGGGTCGCAGATCGACGACGAACTGCAACGGATTGACGTACTCCCGGTCCTCTCGCACGCCCCAGTGGACGGCCGTACCTCCGGGACCGTGACCGGGCTCCGCCACCTTCCCGATCACCTGACCCCTGGTCACCCGGTCGCCACCGCCCACCGTGGCCAGGACGGGCTCGAATGAGGACTTGTGGCCGTCCCCGTGGTCGATCGTGAGCACCTCCCGGTCCACCACCACACCCGTGAAGCTCACCGTCCCCGCCTGCGGGGCGTGCACCTCCGTGCCCGGTGGAGCGTGCAGATCCACACCGCGGTGGCCCGGCAACCACTTCTTCGCCGGGGCTTCGAAGTGCCGTTCCACGGCGGGACGCGGGGACACGGGCCACGCCCAGCCCGCAGGTGCCGCCGCGGCGGGGGAGAGCGCCCCGGGGTGCACGAGAACCAGGAGCAGCAGCAGCGCCAGCGCCGTGGCACCCGGCAGCCCCGGTGCGCGAGGCTGCGGCACGGGCGCTCCGGAGGAAGGGACAGGAGGATCTGAGGGAGTCATGCCACCAGGCTGGCGCCGCGGCGTCATCGTGCGGCGAAGTGCCGCGGGATGTGGAGCGGGCACACCGCGCGATGCGCTAGACTGAACGGTGCAGTTGCCCTGCCATCGGTTCCTCATGCCCGCTCGCGGGTGGGAACAACGGCGGGCAGCTGACTTCGCGCGCGAGGGAACCCACCACGAACACGCTTCGTGCGGGTGCGTGCCCCTCGGTCCGAGACCCCCGTTCCACGGGAACTCGGTACGGGGCACGTGCGAGCACCTTTTGAGAAGGAGTGGCCCGCCGCATCGCGCCAGGGACCGGCACCGCCGGTCGAGAACCGTCAACCCATGACGGCCCCCGGGCCGTCAGATACTCACAGGAGACGACATGCCCGTCGTAACCATGCGCCAGATGCTCGACAACGGCGTCCACTTCGGCCACCAGACCCGTCGCTGGAACCCGAAGATGAAGCGCTTCATCTTCACCGAGCGCAACGGCATCTACATCATCGACCTGCAGCAGTCGCTGGGCTTCATCGACAAGGCCTACGAGGCCGTCAAGTCGACCGTCGCCCACGGCGGCACCATCCTCTTCGTCGGCACCAAGAAGCAGGCGCAGGAAGCGATCGCCGAGCAGGCGACCCGCGTGGGCATGCCCTACGTGAACCACCGCTGGCTCGGTGGCATGCTCACCAACTTCCAGACGGTCTCCAAGCGGATCGACCGCATGAAGGAACTGGAAGAGGTCGACTTCGACGACGTCGCCGGCTCGCAGTACACCAAGAAGGAACTGCTGCTGCTGCGCCGCGAGAAGGAGAAGCTGGAGCGCACGCTCGGCGGCATCCGCAACCTCACCAAGACCCCGTCCCTGATCTGGATCGTGGACACCAAGAAGGAGCACCTCGCGGTCGACGAGGCCCAGAAGCTCGGTGTGCCGATCGTCGCGATCCTCGACACCAACTGTGATCCGGACGAGGTCGCGTTCCCCATCCCGGGCAACGACGACTCCATCCGCTCCGTCTCCCTGCTGACCCGCGTGGTCGCGGACGCCGTGGCCGAGGGCCTCATGGAGCGCCACAACGGCAAGTCCAACGCCGCCGAGGAGCCCATGGCCGAGTGGGAGCGCGAGCTGCTCGAGCAGCACGAGGAGCAGAAGTCCGAGCAGGCCGCCCCGGCCGAGGAGTCCGCTCCCGCCGCCGAGCAGCCGGCCGAGACCGCTGAGACCGCTGAGCAGAAGGACGCCCCCGCCGCCGAGTGAGGCCGCGGGAGGTGTTCACCTCCCATTCTTCCCGGTGACCCACAGTGGTGACCGGAACCGCACCGGGCGTCCGAGGACGCCCGGTGCGGACACAACCGATAACAGAGGAGTTCACATGGCGAACTACACCGCTGCTGACATCAAGGCCCTGCGCGAGCGCACCGGCGCCGGCATGCTGGACGTCAAGAAGGCCCTGGACGAGGCCGACGGCGACACCCAGAAGGCCCTGGAGATCATCCGCGTGAAGGGCCTCAAGGGCGTCACCAAGCGCGAGGGCCGTTCCACCGCCGAGGGCATCATCGTGGCCCGCGCGGAGAACAACGTGGGCTACATGGTTGAGGTCAACTCCGAGACCGACTTCGTGGCCAAGTCCGCGCCGTTCGTGGAGTTCGGCAACAAGGTGCTCGACGCCGCCGTGGCCGCGGACGCCGCGGATCTCGAGTCTCTGCTCGCCACGGAGGTGGACGGCAAGCCCGTCTCCGAGCTCGTCACCGAGACCGGTGCGCTGCTGGGCGAGAAGGTCGTCGTGCGTCGTGTGGCCCGTGTGGCCGGTGACCACGTGGCCGTGTACCTGCACAAGACCTCCAAGGACCTCCCCGCCCAGGTGGGCGTCCTGCTGGCCGTGTCCGGTGCTGACGCTGAGGCCGCCGCGCACGACGTTGCCGTGCACATCGCCGCGATGTCCCCGACCTTCCTCTCGGAGGAGGACGTTCCCGCCGAGACGGTCGAGAACGAGAAGCGCGTGGCCGAGGAGACCGCTCGCAACGAGGGCAAGCCGGACAAGATCATCCCGAACATCGTCCAGGGTCGCCTGAAGGGCTACTACAAGGACGTCGTGCTCGTGGACCAGGACTTCGCGAAGGACTCCAAGAAGTCCGTGGGCCAGGTGCTCTCCGAGGCCGGCGCCACCGCCACCGCGTTCGCGCGGTTCCGCGTGGGAGCCTGATCTCACCACTGCGACTGCGGGGCGCTCCACCGAGGTGAGGCGCTGCGCGGCCGCCGCGGCGTTGTGGGAGGGAGACCGCCCGCGCGCCGCACCCCGCGACGGCGGGGCCCTGCCGGGAGACCGGTGGGGCCCCGCCGTTTCTGTATGCTGGTGGGCGGTCTGCCACGCGCCGGCCGCTCTCACGGGCACCCCGTCACGACACGCGGGGGTGGTGCCCGGGGAAGCACCCTGACGACACACCGGCCCCGGGAGGTTCCATGCCCACCACCAACGAATCCGAGCCCCAGGACGAGGCCATCCGCATGAGCCGGGAGGTGCGTCCGGGAGCGCCGGCGCGTCGTCGCGTGCTGCTGAAGCTCTCGGGCGAGGTCTTCGGCGGCGGCAGCGTGGGCGTGGACACCACCGTGGTGCGCCAGATCGCGGAGCAGATTGCCGCGACGGTGGGCCGCGTGGAGACCTCGATCGTGGTGGGCGGCGGAAACTTCTTCCGCGGCGCCGAGCTCTCGCAGGCCGGGATGGACCGTTCCCGTGCGGACTACATGGGCATGCTGGGCACCGTGATGAACTGCCTCGCGCTGCAGGACTTCCTGGAGCAGTGCGGCGTGGACACCCGCGTGCAGTCCGCGATCAAGATGGAGCAGGTGGCGGAGACCTACATCCCGCGCCGCGCCATCCGGCACATGGAGAAGGACCGCGTGGTCATCTTCGGCGCGGGCGCCGGTCTGCCGTACTTCTCCACGGACACCGTGGCCGCGCAGCGCGCCCTGGAGGTCCACGCCACGGAGGTCCTCATGGCAAAGAACGGTGTGGACGGCGTCTACACCGCAGATCCCCGCAAGGATCCCGCGGCCGAGCGCCTGGCGAGTCTGACCTACGACGACGCCCTCGCCCGCGACATCCGCGTGATGGACCAGACGGCGTTCGCGCT
>NZ_RBMB01000033.1:0-28322 GCF_003989485.1 Kocuria sp. HSID17590
GTCCCGCCGCGCGCCGGGCCGCCGACTGCCGGGGCACCGGGCGCAGGCGCACCGGCCGCGCCGCTCCCGGACCCCGCGCCGTCGCGCCCCACGGGTCAGCACCTCACAGACCGGCACCGCGCCTGCAAAAGAGGCCGAGCACCACGAACGACGAGCCGAGGAGACGTGCCCATGAGCGGAGTGGCCTCCGGGTTCTTCATCGTGTGGGCCGTGATCGGCACCGGGTACGTGATCGGCCGGCTGGGGCTGCTCGGCCCGCACGGGCAGCCCGTGCTCTCCAAGCTCGCGTTCTACGTGGCCTCGCCGCCGCTGCTGTTCACCACGGTTGCGAAGGCGGACATCAGCCACATCTTCTCGGCCCCGCTCGTGGTCGCGGGGGTCTCCGCGTGGCTGACGATGCTCGCCTACGCGGCGGTCTCGCGCTTCGTGCTGCACCGGGACGCCTCGACCGTGGTGATGGGCGCGCAGGCCGCGGGGCAGGTGAACTCGGCGAACCTGGGCATCCCGATCGCCCTGTTCGTGCTGGGGGACGCGTCCCAGGTGGCCCCGGTGATGCTGTTCCAGCTGGCCCTGAACACCCCGCTGTACCTCACGATCATGGACACCCTCACCGGCGGGGAGCGGCCCACGGTGGGCTCCGTGCTCAAGACCGTGGTCACGAACCCGCTGATCGTGGGCTCGGGTCTCGGGATCGCGTCCTCACTGACGGGCGTCACCCTCCCGGACCTCGTGATGCAGCCCGTGGAGATCGTGGCCGGCGCCGCGGTGCCGGCCATGCTGCTCGCGTTCGGGATCTCCCTGGTGGGCTCGCGCCCCCTCTCCGAGCCCGGCACGCGCGCGGACACCCTGCTCGCCTCGGGCGCCAAGGTCCTCGTGCACCCGGCTCTGGCGCTTCTGCTCGCGCGGGCGCTCGGACTGAGCGGCCCCGTGCTGTACTCCGCCGTGATCATGGCGGCGCTGCCCACGGCCCAGAACCTCTACGTGGCCGCCGTGCGCTACGACCGTGCGACCACCGTCTGCCGCGACACGGTCCTGGTCACCACCGTGATCTCCATGGTCTCGATGGCGGTCGCCGCAGTATTTCTGTCCTGACACCGAATTTCTCCCCTGATGCCGAGTCACACGACAGTTGTGACACATACCACCCGTAGACTGTGCAGATGCTGAATTGGCCGGCGCCCTGCGGGGAGCACACGGGGCCACTGCGTCAGCTCATGCGCTCGTCAGGAGAGGAACCATCGTGAAGTCCACTCACCACTCGCACGGGGCGGGGAAACCGCGTGCCGTCCGCAGCGTCGCGGCCGTCGCCGCCGTGTCCGCCATGCTGCTCACGGGGTGCGGCAGCGGGGAATCAGGCTCGCCCACGCTCACATGGTACATCAACCCGGACGACGGCGGGCAGGACGTCCTCGCCCAGCAGTGCTCGGACGCGTCCGGCGGCAAGTACAAGATCCAGACCTCGCTGCTGCCGCGTGACGCCTCGTCGCAGCGCGAGCAGCTGGCCCGCCGCCTCGCCGCCGGGGACACGTCCATGGACATCATGAGCCTGGACCCGCCCTTCGTGCCCGAGCTCGCGGAGCCCGGCTTCCTCGCGAAGCCCCCCGCCGACGTCGCCAAGGCCACCACCGCCGACACCCTCGAGGGCCCGCTGCAGGGCGCCACGTGGAACGGCGAGCTCGTGGCCGTCCCGTTCTGGGCCAACACGCAGCTGCTGTGGTACCGCGAGTCCGCGGCCAAGGCGGCGGGGCTGGACATGTCCAAGCCCGTCACGTGGGACCAGGTCATCAAGGCCGCCCAGTCCCAGGACAAGTACCTGGGTGTGCAGGGCGTGCGCGGCGAGGCCATGTCCGTGTGGGTCAACGGCCTCGTGGAGTCGGCCGGCGGCCAGGTGGTCTCGGACGGCCAGGACGGTCAGGACGCCAAGATCACCCTGGACTCGGACGCCGGCAAGAAGGCCGCGGAGATCATCGGCACCATCGGCAAGGAGGGCCTCGGCGGGCCCGGTCTGGCCACCCAGGACGAGAACGCCTCCATGATCCAGTTCCAGGGGGACAAGGGCTCGTTCATGGTCAACTGGCCGTTCATCTACTCGGCCACGAAGGCCTCCGTGGAGGAGGGCACCCTCGACAAGTCGGTGCTCGACGACATCAAGTGGACCACGTGGCCCCGCGTGAACGCGGACTCCGAGGCCCACCCGCCGCTGGGCGGCATCAACCTGGGCGTCGGGTCCAACTCGCAGCACCAGGACCTCGCGTGGGACGCCGTGCAGTGCATCGTCTCCCCCGAGCACCAGGCCCAGTACTTCGCGACCAACGGCAACCCGCCGTCGTCCGCGAAGGCCTTCGACGACCCCGAGGTCAAGAAGGCGTACCCCATGGCCGACACCATCCGGAAGTCCCTCGACGCCGCGAAGCCGCGCGCGCAGACCCCGTACTACAACGAGATCTCCACGGCCATCCAGCAGAACTGGACCCCGCCGGCGGACGTCACCGAGGACACCCCGCGTGAGACCACCGAATTCATCCAGGAAGTCCTGAAGGGAGATGCGCTGCTGTGAGCACCACCGTGAACTCCTCCGCTCCCGCCGCGGCGCCGGAGAAGACCCGCACGAAGCGGCATCTCTCGGACCGCGCCCGCGCCGAGCGCAAACTGGGCTGGCTGCTCGCCGGGCCCGCGTTCGTGATCATGCTGCTGGTCACGCTGTACCCGATCGTCCAGGCCCTGTGGGACTCCCTGTTCTCCTTCCGCCTCACCGCACCCGGTGACAAGGAGTTCGTGTTCCTGGGCAACTACGCCACGGCCCTGTCGGACATCGTCTTCTGGCGGGATCTCGGCGTGACCCTGCTGATCACCGTGGTCACGGTGGTCGTGGAGCTCGTCCTGGGTCTGGCCCTCGCGCTCGTGATGCACAGCGCCATCAAGGCCACCCGCGGCCTGCTGCGCACCGCCATCCTGGTGCCCTACGGCATCATCACGGTGGTCTCGGCGTTCGCGTGGTTCTACGCCTTCGACATCACCACCGGCTACGTCAACAACTGGCTGTCGTGGCTGCCCATGATCGGCCCGGACTTCAACTGGTTCGCCTCCGCGGGCCCGTCCCTGTTCGTGATCATGGCCTCGGAGATCTGGAAGACCACCCCGTTCATCTCGCTGCTGCTGCTCTCCGGCCTGGCACAGGTCCCGGGCGAGCTCACCGAGGCCGCCCGTGTGGACGGCGCCTCGGCCTGGCAGCGGCTGAGCAAGGTGGTCCTGCCGAACATGAAGGCCGCCATCATGGTGGCCGTGGTGTTCCGCGCGCTGGACGCCTTCCGCATCTTCGACAACGTCTTCATCATGACCAAGGGCCAGTACGGCACCGAGACGCTCTCGCTGCTCGCGTACCGCACGTCCATCGGTCGACTGGAAATCGGCCTGGGTTCGGCCATCTCGGTGATCCTGTTCATCTGCGTGATGCTCATCGCGCTGGTGGCCATCAAGGTCTTCAAGGTGGACCTCACCGGTGGCTCAGGGAAGGGGAAGTAACCGCCATGTTGAGCACGAAGCAGAAAATCGGCTGGACCGTCGTCTCGATCCTGGTGCTGATCTACGCACTGTTCCCCGTCCTGTCCATCCTGATGACGTCCTTCAAGTCCTCCTCGGACCTGAACTCGGGGAAGTTCATCCCGTCCAAGTTCGTCACGTCCAACTACGAGCAGATCTTCGTGGGCGAGGCCAAGGACCTCTTCCTGCCGGCCCTGTGGAACTCGATCGGCATCTCGCTGATCTCCACGTTCGTGGCCGTGGTGCTGGCCACCCTGTGCGCCTACGCGATCGCTCGACTGGACTTCCCGGGCAAGAAGATCGTGCTGACCACGGCACTGATGGTCTCCATGTTCCCGGTGATCTCCATCGTCACGCCGCTGTTCAACCTGTGGCGTCAGGTGGGTCTCTACGACACCTGGCTCGGCCTGATCATCCCCTACCTGTCCCTGACCCTGCCGATCTCCATCTGGACCCTGGCGGCGTTCTTCCAGCAGATCCCGTGGGACCTGGACCGCGCGGCGCAGGTGGACGGTGCCACCACGTGGCAGGCGTTCCGCAAGGTGATCGTGCCGCTCACGCTGCCGGGTGTCTTCACCACCGCGATCATCGCGTTCTTCATCGCGTGGAACGACTTCGTGTACGGCATCGGCCTGACGTCGACGTCGGCGGCGCGCCCCGTGCCCGCGGCACTCGCGTTCTTCACGGGCGCCTCGCAGTTCGAGGCCCCGGCTGGGGCGATCTCCGCGGCCGCGATCATCGTGACCATCCCTGTGGTGCTGCTCGTCCTGGCCTTCCAGCGCCAGATCGTCTCCGGCCTGACCCAGGGCGCGGTCAAGGGCTGAGCCCGCCGCACCATCCACGCTTAGACACAGATAGGACTGAGTAGACATGGCAGCAATCACCATGGAACACCTCGTCAAGAAGTACGACGACGGTTTCCCCGCGGTCAACGACATCTCCATCGACGTCGCCGACGGCGAGTTCCTGATCCTCGTGGGCCCCTCCGGCTGCGGCAAGTCCACGCTCCTGCGCATGGTCGTGGGCCTCGAGGACATCACCTCCGGTGACCTGAACATCAACGGGGTGCGCGTCAACGACAAGCAGCCCCGCGACCGCAACCTCTCGATGGTGTTCCAGAACTACGCGCTGTACCCGCACCTGTCGGTGTACGAGAACATCGCCTTCCCGCTGCGCCTGTCCAAGGGCCAGTTCAGCGAGGAGGAGATCGACCGCAAGGTGCGCGAGGCCGCGGACACGCTGGACCTCAACGAGCACCTCGAGCGCAAGCCGGCGAACCTCTCCGGCGGCCAGCGCCAGCGCGTGGCCATGGGGCGCGCGATCGTGCGCGACGCGGACGCGTTCCTCTTCGACGAGCCCCTGTCCAACCTGGATGCCAAGCTGCGCGGGCAGATGCGCACGGAGATCGCCCAGCTGCAGCGCCGCATGGGCATCACCTCGCTGTACGTGACCCACGACCAGACCGAGGCCATGACCCTGGGTGACCGGGTGGCGGTCCTCAAGCGCGGTCAGCTGCAGCAGATCGCCTCCCCGCGGGAGCTCTACGAACAGCCCGTCAATCTGTTCGTGGCGGGGTTCATCGGCGCGCCGTCCATGAACTTCATCCCGGCGCGCGTGAACGGCTCGGTGTTCCAGACCCCGATCGGGGACATCGAGATCCCGGAGCGCGTCCAGGGCAAGCTCACGAACGCACCCGAGATCGTGCTGCTCGGCCTGCGCCCGGAGCACTTCGAGGACGCCAAGTTCGTGGACGAGGCGAAGATCCCCCACGGGACCGTCTTCGACTCCGAGTTCACGCACACGGAGTGGCTGGGCAACCAGCAGTACGGCTACATCCACTACCAGCAGGACGCCGCCGTGCAGCACAAGCTCAACGAGCTCGCCCAGGAGCTGGACGCGGACGAGATGCCCGCCCAGGTGGTCGTCTCCCTGGACGCCTCCTCCCGCATCCGCGGCGGCACCACGGCGAAGATCTGGCTGGACAGCCGCAGGATGCACGTGTTCAACCCGGAGACGGGCGAGAACCTCACGCGTGACGCGGAGGCCGGTGCGGAGCTGACCCGCGAGGCCAACGAGGAGCGCAAGAACGAGATCGAGCGCGCCCGCCAGCGCGACGGCGCTCGGGCCGCCCAGACGGGCGACGCCGCCCCGCACGGCGACGGCGACGGCGCGGGCAACGGGGCGGGCAGCAGCGCCGCGCGCTGACCTCCCGATCCCGTCCCACCACGCCGACGGCCGGTTCCCCACCAGGGGAACCGGCCGTCGTCGTCTGCTCCCGGTCCTTCATCTGCTCCCGGTCCTCGTCACTCCCGGGGCCCGGCTCAGCCGGCCGATCCCGCCGTGCTCGCGAGCGCCCACCAGCCCAGCAGGCCGATCACGGCGAGCAGTGCGAGCGAGGACGCCGCGTAGCGCAGTCTCGGGTGGCGGACGTGCCACGGGACCAGTCGGGGCCAGCTCTCACTCACCTGCGCCGGGGTGGCCTGCCGGAAGTTCACGTGCTGCGCGCCGCTGGCCCGGGCGAGCTCGTCGAGGGTCCTGGCGTCCCAGACGGTGCCGTCGAGACCGAGGGCACGGCGGCCGGACGCGGTGACGAACCACAGGTAGGGCCTGCCCCGGGTGCGGCCGGAACCGGAACGGGGCGCCAGCAGCTTCTCGACCGTGACCACCTGCGTGATCCGCTCCCGCGGCACCGCACGGAACCCCACCCACCGGGAGACGAGCACGTAGCCGGGGGTCAGCACCGCGAGCGCCGGGCGCAGGCGCGCGTAGGCGCCCACGAGCCCCACGAGGGCGGTCAGGGCCAGCACCGCCGTGACCGGTCCGGCCGGGCGCCGGTAGACGATCACCGCGGTCGCCAGCACCACCAGGAGCAGCGGCGCGGCCGACGCGGCCAGCCGCCGCCCGTAGGAGCCGAGCCGGGGGTGGAACACGTGCTCGGGCGCCCCATACTTCGGGGGCACCTGCCGGACGGTCTCTGCCATGTCGTGCGCTCGCGCTCCTCGTGTGTGCCGTCGCCTCTGCCGTGCGTCGCGGGGCCCGGGGCCGGGTCGGTCCGAACCGGCCCGCCCGGCCACGCCCGGTCCAGCCTAGCGACCCCTCTCCGAGCCTCCCAGCCTCCCTGGCGGCCCACGGGGCGACACGGCGTCGGCGGGTGCGCGCATGAACTACCGTGAGGAGCCATGGGACGCAGTGATCGCATCATCAGGGCCGTGGGCGCCTGGTTCTTCCTGATCGTGCTGGCCGTGGCGGCCGCCGCGGTGACCATTGCGCTCGTCAACAAGTACCAGTACGGCCCGGAGACCGAGGTCCGCGAGTACTTCCAGGCGCTGCAGGACGGGGACGGCGCCAAGGCCCTGGGCCTGCTCAACGCGGAGGTTCCGGACTCCAACGCCGCGCTGCTGGACGGGGACCCGCTCGCGGAGGCGGGCAAGCACCTGCAGGACGTGGCGGTCTCCACGGTGGCCTCGGACGGGGACACCACCACCGTGCGCGCGGACTACCTCCTGGACGGCAAGCAGGCGTCCTCGGAGTTCCGGCTGCACCCGGCGGAGACCCAGTGGGGGTTCTTCACGGTGTGGGACTTCGACCCCACCACGCTGCCCACGATGTCCGTGTCCATGCCGGGCTCCACCGCCGTGGACATCAACGGCGTGTCCGTGGCGCTGCGGGACTCGTCCCGGCAGTTCGCCGTCTTCTACCCCGGCGTCTACACGGGCTCCTACACCTCCCCCATGATCACGGCCCAGCCGCAGGAGGTGGCGGTGAGCGACTCTTCCAAGGAGACCGCGATGAAGCTCACCGCCGTCCCCTCGGAGCAGCTCCAGCAGCAGGTGGAGCAGCAGGTCCACGAACGGCTGGACGCGTGCGCGGCCAAGGACAGCCTCTACCCCTCGGACTGCCCGTTCAGCTACGAGTTTGACGGCCGGATCCAGGACAAGGTCAGCTGGAGCATCAAGGAGTACCCCCGATCCAAGGTGGAGCTGGGCGGCGCGCGCGCGGACCAGTGGTCCCTGCCGGACAGCAGGGGCACGGCGCACATCGAGTTCACCGCGGTGAACCTCTACGACGGCACCACGTCCAAGTTCTCCGCGGACGTCCCCTTCACCTTCTCCGCGAGCTTGAAAGTCACGCAGGACAAGGCCACGGTCACGCCCCGCTGACGCGCCCCGGCTCGCGGGCGGCCGGGGACGACGACGCCGCACGCGCGCTCCCCCGCGCCCGTCACGCGCCGTCGTCGTCCGATCAGCCCGGCCAACTCAGTCCAGCCCGCGCAACTCCAGGGTGAGGGAGGAGTCGGCTGCGGGATCCACGGTGAAGGGGATGCCCCAGTCCTGCTGGTAGAGGTGGCAGGCGGCGTGCTCGGGGATCTCGCCGTCCGGGGAGCCGTCGCACGCCGCCGCGCGGGCGGTGATGTGCAGGACGCCCTCCGTGACGCCGTCTGCGATCCGCAGGGTGCGGGTGAGTCCCCGGGCGGTGCCGTCCCCCGCCGCGAGCGCGTCCTCCGGGGAAGAGGAGACCTTCAGCTGTGTGGGGTCGCCCCAGCGGGTGTCCAGCTTCTGCCCGCTCGGTGCCGCGAAGCGCACGGTGAGCTCGAGCTCGCCGGGTGCCACCGGGGTGCGCTTGCGCTGCATCTGCGCCGCGCCCTCGTCCACGGTCTGCGCCTGCTTGGGGACGGCCACCCGCACGAGGCGGTGGGCGTTGGTCTCCACCACCACGAGCACGGGCTCGTCCTGGCTCGTGTCCAGGAGCACGTCGGAGGGCTCGGCGAGACCCCGGGTGAGGGTGGTGACCTCGTCGGTGGCGGGGTCGTAGCGGCGCACCGCACCGTTGTAGGTGTCGGCCACGGCCACGGAGCCGTCCGGCAGCACGGTGACGCCCAGGCAGTGCTGCAGGCGGGCCTGCTCCGCGGGACCGTCCCGGAAGCCGAAGTCGAACAGGCCCAGGCCCACGGCGGAGTCCACGGCGGCCACGGCGCCGTCGTCGGTGAAGCGCACGCGGCGCAGGGCGGAGGACTCGGAGTCCGCGACCCACACGGTGCCGTCCTCGGCCTGTGCCAGGCCGGAGGGCTGGGCGAACCAGGAGCTGTCCGCCGCGCCGTCGCGCAGACCCTCGTCCCCGGTGCCGGCCAGCACGGCCAGCTCGCCGCTGCGCGGGTCGAACGAGAAGAGCTGGTGGGTGCCGGCCATCGCGACCACGAGCGCGTCCGCCGTCTGCGACCACACCACGTCCCACGGGGAGGACAGCGCCACGGACAGGGGGTCCCCCTCCGTGATCGCGTTCGGGTCCACGCCGCGGGCGCGGGCGTCGTCAAGCAGCCGCTGGACGCCGTTTCCGGCAATGGTGCGCACGGACCCGGAGCCGAGGTCCACCCCGCGCAGCCGGTGGTTCACGGTGTCCGCGACCACGAGGTCGTAGCCGAGCTGCGAGCGCAACTCCTGCGGCAGCACCGCGATGCCCTGGGGCTCGTTGAACCGGGCCGCGTCCCGCGGCCCGTCGGCCCAGCCCCGGGTGCCGGAGCCGATGGTGCCGCGCACGGTGGTGAGGTCCGCCTCGAGCTGCACCAGGCGGTGGTGGCCGGTGTCGCTGACCATGAACGAGCCGTCCGGCAGGGCCACGACCTTGCCCGGGAAGCGCAGATCGCCCTCGGGGCGCGGGCGGGGCACGTACGGCCCGTCGCCGCGGTGCAGCGTGCCCTTGGCCTCGTGCTCGGCCACCAGCTCTGCCACGAGCGACTCCAGCCCCTGGACGTGCCCCTCGCCGGAGAGGTGCGCCACGATGTAGCCCTCCGGGTCCAGCACCACCAGGGTGGGCCACGCACGCGCGGTGTAGGCGTCCCACGTCTTCAGACCGGGGTCGTCCAGCACGGGGTGGGTGATCTCGTAGCGGTCCACGGCGGCGGCGAGCGCGTCCGGGTCCGCCTCGTGCTCGAACTTGGGCGAGTGCACGCCCACCGTCACGAGCACGTCCGAGTACTGCTCCTCGAGGGGACGCAGCTCGTCGAGCACGTGGAGGCAGTTGATGCAGCAGAAGGACCAGAAGTCCAGGACCACGATCTTCCCCCGCAGGGCGTTCAGGTCCAGCTGCTCACCACCGGTGTTCAGCCAGGCCCGGCCCTCGAGCTCGGAGGCGCGGACGGGGGTGGTCATGCGTGCGGCTGTCACGTCGGATGGATCCTTCCGGGACGGAGAGAGTTGTCTACCGGGGACAACGTTATCCGCGCGGCCCTGCTTCCCTGGCCCCGCGTGACGCCCCGCGCACGGCGGTCTCCCCGCACTGTGGTCTCCCTGCGCGGTGGCGCCGGGCGGGGAGGCCGCGGGCACGGCGTCGTCGTGCTGGCCTGCGCGGCGCCGTCGCGCTGTTCTTCACGCGACGACGACGCCGCCCGGCTCAGCGGCCGCGCTCGTCCCGTTCGGCGAGCTCGGCCATCATCTGGTTGTAGGCGCGCAGCTCGGCGTCGTCCGTACGGTCCGCCTGCCGGTCCACGCGGCGGTTCTCCTTGGAGCCCTCCATGGCCCACATCACGGCCACGATGACCGCGAGCAGGAACGTGGGGAACTCCCCGATGCCCCACATGAGCATGCCTCCGAGCTCCTGGTCGTCCAGGGCGCTGGGCCCCCAGGGGCGGCCCATGTTCCCGAACCAGGACGCCTGCAGCACCGTGGTCAGGCTCATGATGCTGATGCCGATGAACGCGTGGGCGGCCATGGTGGCGAGCAGCAGCAGCAGGCGCATCGGGTAGGTGGGACGCCGCGGGATGGGGTCGATGCCGATCAGCACGAGCGCGAACATGTACCCGGTGAACAGGAAGTGCACCATCATGAACTCGTGGCCCACGTGGTAGCGCAGCGTGAAGCGGAACAGGTCCGTGAAGTAGAACAGCACGATCGAGAACGCGAAGTTCGCCGCCGCGAAGATCGGGTGGGTGACCACCTTGCCCCAGGTGGAGTGCACGAGCCGCAGGATCCACTCGCGGGGTCCGCGGGTGCCGTCCCGGCGCGGCTCCAGCGCCTTGAGGATCACGGTGACCGGCGCACCGCAGACCAGGAAGAGCGGCACGACCATCGTGAGGCTCATGTGCTCCACCATGTGGGCGGAGAACAGCACGCGGGCGTAGACGGCCACGCCGCCGCTCGTCGCGTACATCAGTGCGGCGAGACCCACGAACCAGGACGCCGTGCGCAGGACCGACCACGTGTCCCCGCGGCGCCACACCTTGACCGCGGCCCACAGGTAGACCACGGCCATGAAGACCACCACGGCCACCCAGAACCAGTCCAGTCGCCAGGTGGTGAACCAGCTCGCGGGGGTGGGTTCCGGGGGCAGCTCGTACCACGTGAGGATGCGCGCGGGCGAGGCGTCCGGCTGCAGCTCCTCGGGCACGGGCGGGGCGGTGCGCCCCAGCGCGGTGGCGATGCCCATGAGCAGACCCATGAGCACCGCCTCCACCACGATGACGCGCCACAGCGTGGCCGTGCGCGAACGGGAGCCGTCCACCACGCCCGGAATCAGCCACTGCCGGTGGGCGAAGCCCGCCAGCCCCAGCAGCAGGGTGAGCACGAGCTTGGTCAGCGCGAGCACACCGTACGAGGAGCCCAGCTGCTCCCACGAGCCGATGCGCACCGCCGCGTTGACGATGCCGGAGAGCAGCACCAGCGCGTAGCAGCCCAGTGCCACCGCGGAGTAGCGCCGCAGCACCACCGCGAGCAGCGGCTCGGTGTGGGTGGTACCGCCCCGGCGGCTGACCACCGAGGACTCCCGGGAGAGCAGGGGACCCACCCAGACCAGCACGAGGATCCCGCCCACCCACAGGCACACGCCCAGCAGGTGCAGGCCCAGGGAGTTGACCGCGCCCATGTGGTCCGCGCCGCCGGAGGCGTGGCCGTTGAGGGCCATGGCCACGAGCGCCACGAAGGACAGCGCGAGCGTGCAGAACAGGCCCAGCAGCGCCCGCACGCCGAAGACCAGGGTGGTCACCACCGCAGCGACCATCACGATGACCGCCTGCGACTGCCCCGTGGAGATCCCGGTGACGTAGTGCAGCAGCTGCTGCGTGTAGTTCTCGCCGCCGCCGATCGAGGATCCGGAGACGTCCGAGTAGGTGAAGATCAGCACCGCCACGGCGGCCACCGTCCACACCACGGACGCCGCCTCCACGAGCTGCAGGACCGAGCGGAACGCGGGGTGCTCCGGCTCCCCCGCCTGGTCCCGGCTGTTGCGCGGCGGGCGCTTGCGGGTGCGGTCCGCGAAGCGCGGCACCACCCCGATGGCGAAGAGCAGCCCGCCCATGACCACGGTCATCGCGATGTTGTGGACCACCTTCACGGTGGGCAGACCCCAGCGCACGAGCGTGCCGGGATCGGCGACCTGCCGGGGGGCCGCCGCCCCGCCGAAGACCAGCGCGGCACTCATCCCGATCATCGCCGCCACGAGGACCACCGCGATGGTCCAGGGGCTCACGCTCACACCCGCCCCGGACGACGACGCCGCGCCACCGGGGGTGCCGCCCGCGCGGCTTCCACCGCGCGGGTCCTTGCTCGTGGTTCGTGCCCTGCTGCTCATGCTCGTGACCCTCCGGCCCGTTGCTCGTCCGTTGTCTGCTGCCCCGCGGCGACCGCACCCGGGGGCGCCGTCGTCTCCGCCGTCGCCGCGGCATGCCTCACGTGAACAGCACGTCCCCGATGAACCCGCCCGGTTCGCACCCGGGCGGGATGGCGAACACGGCCGAGCCGATGGGAACGGTCCACGTGTTCAGCATGTCCAGCTCGTCCAGCCGCTTCTGGATGGGGACGAACTGCTTCACGGGGTCCGCCTGGTAGGAGGCGAAGATCAGGCCCGTGGCGGAGACTCCCCCGCTGACGTCCCCGGAACCACTGCGCCCGGAGGCGTCACGCACCGCCAGGTCGTAGTTGTACACCCTGCGGAAGATCTTCTCGTCCGGGTTCGGGCTGCGCGAGCGCCGCACGTGGCTGTAGGAGGAGATCACGGGGAAGCCCAGGGAGCCTTTCGCGTCGAGGTCCGGCTCGTCGTGCTCCTTCTGCCCCGTGAGCGGTGCGCCGTCCGAGAGCCTGCGCCCCACCGCGTCCTCGCGCGCCGGGGTGTCGGCCTCGTCCCACGTGTCCAGGTTCATGTGGATCCGCCGCAGCACCAGCGAGGTGCCGTTCTCGATCCACGGCGCAAACCCGCCGCGCCCGTAGACCACCTTCTCGTGCTCCTCCTCGCCCGGGTAGGGGTTGGAGGTGCCGTCCACCTGGCCGAAGAGGTTGCGCATGGTCTGGCCGTCCGGGGTGGCACCCACCGTGTTGCGGAAACCGTCCTGCACCCACCCCACGCTCGCGAACGAACGGACGTCCTTGAGCAGCACGCGCTGGGCGTGGGCCATGGTCAGGCGGTCGTCGCAGCACAGCTGCAGCAGCAGGTCCCCCTGGTTCCACGCGTCCTGCAGCCTGTCCACCCCGAACGCCGGCAGGGGTCGCAGCCACCCCGGCGCGCGGGAGCGGTCGATGAGCGAGACGGCCCGCGGGCCGAAGCCCACGGTCACGGTCAGCCGGGACGGGTTCTCCGCGAGCCACGGCTCCTGGTCGTTGACGGGCGCCTGTCCCCGGGTCAGCGCCGCGGCGTCGTCCGTGAGCACACGCAGCAGCCGACGCAGCGAGTCCCGGGTGGCCGCGGCGTCGAGGTCCAGGGAGACGAATGCGCAGAACGCCTGCGGCAGCGTGGCCACGCCCGCCTGCCGCGCCCCGTGAAAGGGCTCCGTGCGCTGCCCGGGACGGTTCTCGTCCTGCGTCCCCGCGGACCAGGGCGGCTGCCCGCCCAGGGCGGCCGCGGAGACCGCTCCGATGCCGGTCGCACCGGCGCCGGCGACCGCGCCCGTGAGCAGCGACCGCCGGCTCCAGCCCGAGGACTTCACTGGCTCTCGATCAGCCGGCATGGCATTCCGGGAGCGCGGAGGAGGACGGCGAGCTCATGTCCATGCCCGCGTGGGTCGAGCCGGATCCCTCCGAGCTGCCGTGGGAGGAGTGGTCGTGGCCGGAGTGCTCGGAGTGCTCAGAACTCCCGGCGGACGCCTCCGGGCTCGCGGAGGACATGTCCATGCCCTCGTGGGAATCCGCGGAACCGCTGGCGCCCTCGCCCGGCGCGTACTCCTCCTTGGCGCCCGAGTAGTCGCGCACCGGGACCGTGACCGTCTTCGTGCCGGCATCCGACTGCAGCTGCAGCGTGAGGTCCGCTCCCGCCTTCAGCGAGCAGCTCAGGTCCATGAGCATGATGTGGTTGCCGCCCGGCTCCAGAGCGATGCTCTTGCCCGCGGGGATCGTGAAGCCGCCGTCCTTCTGGCGCATGGTGGTGGAGCCGCTCGTGCCGTCGGTGACCGTCTCGTGCAGCTGGACGGACCCGGCGGTCCCGTCCGCGCTGGCGCCCGTGACGGTGACGTCCTTGTCCGAGGTGTTGGTGAGCGTGCCGAAGGCCGCGGTCATTCCCGCGTCAGCGGCCTTTGCCCAGCCGTTGTCGAGGGTCAGCGGCGCGTCCGAGGCAGCGTCCGAGGCGCTCTGGGAGGCGGACGGCGACGACGCCGCGTCCCCGCCCTGCGCCGAGCAGCCGGTCAGTGCCGCGAGGCCGATTCCGAGGGCCGCGACCGTGGCGAACGCACGGTGGGTGGCCGGCACGGTGGATCCCGCGTGACGCGCGGTGGAGATGGTGGTGGGCTTGGTGTTCAGGTTCATGGTGTTCCTCGTGGACGTAGGGTTCCGGTTCGGACGGGGCACGGCCGTCGCCGAGGGCGACCCGCCGATGCCTGCCGTGCGGCGTCGCCGAGGCCTGCCGTGTGGCGTTGCCCGGCACTGGCCGACGTCACCCGGCACCGGCCGGCGGTGCTCGGCGCTCGTAGCCGCCGTCTGAGGCTGGCCGACGTGGCCTGACGTCACTCGGCGTGGGCCGTGCGGGCGGCCACCGAGCAGACGCGGCGCGCGCGTCGCGGGCGAGTCCGGTGGTGCGCGAACCGGGAAGGGTGGAGTGCCGGATCCGCGGTGCGGTCTCGGCTCTGGGGTGTTCCGGTGTGGCGCCGCCGGAGGTCAGCGCTGCCGGGGACGCGTGGCGAAGGCCAGCACCACCAGGAGCAGGACGAGTGCCACGACGCCGCCGATCACCGGCAGCACCCAGCCCGGCACGCCGGTGCCGCTCACGGGCTGCTGGGCGTCATCCTGCTGCGCCTGGCCGGAGGCCGAGGACACCGGAGCCGGGGAGGCCGTGGAGCCCGCGCCCTCCCCGACGTCGTAGGTGAAGGTCCCCTCGATCGGGTGACCGTCCTGGGAGACCACGCGCCACGTGACAGTGTAGGTCTCATCCGAGTCGCCTCCTTCGCGCAGCGGCTGGGAGACCTTGGTCTTCTGCACGGCCAGCGTGCCGCGCGTCATGTCCGTGCCGTGGGAGTCCGTCACCCGGACCTCGCTGCCGATGTCCTGAATGTTGCCGGAGAACGTGAGGTCCAGGGTGGTCGGCGCCTTCTCGACGCTCGAGCCCGCCGCCGGATTCGTGCTCACCAGCTCGTCGTGCGCGCTCGCCGGGCCGGCCGTGGCCAGCACGAGGAGCAGCGCGGTGAGCGCCGCGAGGAGCGCGGGCAGGACGGCCCGGTGCCCGGCGGGCGCGGCAACGGCACGGGCCGCACCGGGGCGGCGCGCTGCGAAGGGTGCTCCGCCCACGGCGCCGGCCCGGGTGACCGGGGTGCGCCCGGCCAACGAGCCGGTCCGCGGTGTGTGGTGGTCGTTCATGTGTTTCATGGGATGTTTCTCCTGCGCCGGGTGGCGCGTGCGTGCCGCACGGTGCGGCGGGGTCTGCAGTGGATGCGTCGCGGGGCATCGACGCCGCAGAACTGGCTGCGGCGGACGCCTACGCGGCCACCGGCGGCCCGCGGTACCCGTACAGGCTCGAGAGCAGCAGCTGGTCCGACAGCGCCCGGGGAGAGCTCCAGGAAGTCCGCGGGGGGACCGCCGTCAGGACCGGTCGTGGGAGGGCGGTGAGCAGATGCAGAACCCGCAGCGAGAACGTCTCGAGCAGGCGCAGGACGGCCACCTCGCCGTGGCGCAGCAGGGCGTAGGTGGCGAGGGCGGCGACCACGTGCGCCACGAGCATGCCACCGCCGTGGTGGGCCACCGGCGGCAGGGAGGTGATCAGCACCTGCGGCCCGTCCACTGCCGCGGCGCCGTGGTGGTGCGTGTGGTCCACGGCGTGCACCATGCCCGTGGACTGCGCGAACAGCACGTGCAGGAGCAGCTGGCTCACGGCCACATTGGCCGCCACGCCCACGCGCGAGAGTGCCCGCCCGGACAGCAGCATGCACACCGGCGCGGCCAGGCACGTGGACAGGGCGATCACCAGGGGTGAGGGCCAGGTGCCGTCCAGAGCCGCGTGCGATCCGGCGGCCAGGGTGGTGGCCACCAGCCCCGCGGTCCAGCCACGGGCAAGTCGGCGTGCGCGAGGGGACACCGAACACCTCCGGGGCTGGCTGCGGAACAGGACAGGGACTCCCCATTATGCGCCACCCCGGCACGGAGCACGAACCTCCCCGGGGTGTGGCGCGGTCCATTCCGCACCGGGAATGCGCTCCGCCCCGGTGCACGCAAAGGGACCGTTCACGCGGATGCGCGAACGGTCCCTTGAGCGGTCACGGGTGCGGGACCCGTGCCAGCCTGCCTCACTTGGAGGAGACAGCAGCCTTCAGCTTGGAGCCGGCGGTGAGCTTCACACCGTGGCCGGCGGGAATCTGGATGGCCTCGCCGGTCTGCGGGTTGCGGCCCTGGCGAGCGGCACGGTCCGTGCGCTCGACGGAGAGCCACCCGGGGATCGTGATCTTCTCGCCCTTGGAGACGGAGCTCTCGAAGACCTCGAAGAGGGAATCCAGCACGCCGTTGACGGCGGCCTGGGTGTTGCCGGACTTCTCGGCAACCTCGGCGACGAGTTCGCTGCGGTTCATAGCCATGTGCTTGTCCTCCTGGACTGGGTTGGCGATCTCTCGGTAGGAACTGCCGAGGGGCGGGGCCCCTCAGAGTGAGAAATTACCAGCTGGACTTGTAGATGCCGGGCAGTTCGCCGCGGTGAGCCATGTCGCGGAAGCGCACGCGGGAGATCCCGAAGCGCTGGAAGGTCCCGCGGGGACGGCCGTCGATCTGGTCGCGGTTGCGCACGCGGATCGGGGAGGCGTCGCGGGGCAGCTTCTGCAGGCCCAGGCGGGCCTCCTCGCGGGCCTCGGGGGACGCGTTCTCGTCCACGAGGGTCTTCTTCAGCTCAGCACGCTTGGCGGCGTAGCGCTCGACGATGACCTTGCGCTGCTCGTTCTTGGCGATCTTGGACTTCTTGGCCATGGATTCAGCGCTCCTCGCGGAAATCGACGTGCTTGCGGACCACCGGGTCGTACTTCTTCATGACGAGGCGGTCGGGGTTGTTACGGCGGTTCTTGCGGGTGACGTAGGTGAACCCGGTGCCGGCCGTGGACTTGAGCTTGATGATGGGACGTACGTCCTTGTCCTTAGCCATCTCAGATCTTCTCCCCACGTGCGATGAGTTCGTTGACCACGGCGTCGATGCCGCGGGCATCGATGACCTTGATGCCCTTCGCGCTCAGGTTGAGCGTGACGTTGCGACGCAGCGAGGGCACCCAGTAACGCTTCTTCTGGATGTTCGGGTTCCACCGGCGCTTGGTGCGGCGGTGCGAGTGCGAGATGCTGTGGCCAAAGCCCGGCTGGGCCCCGGTCACCTGGCAGTGCGCTGCCATAGTGTTCTCCTCCAATGTCCAATGTCGACGAAATGACGGCACGCATGGCGGCCGCCGGGCGGTGTTCCGCCAGCGGCCATGGCCACGAGTGGTCCGTCACCTCAAGAAAATGCCACCGTTCGCGCGCCGGGCGTGAGGTTCTCTTACCCCGCGGCAGTACCGGTCAGGGCACTCGCTACGACGAAGACGGTGAAGATCAAGGCGCCGGTAGATGGACTCCACCACACGACAGCCTTAGATTCTAGGCTTCTACGGACTCTCTCGCAAATTTGAAACGGAAACGGTGCGATTGAGCGCCCCTCGATCCTAGCCGGTGCGCCGCGATGCGCCAATTCGCGGGCCCTGCGGCGCTGGCGGCGGAATCCCGCGCGAGCCGCGGCCTGGACCGTCCGCCCCGTTCGTGGGATCGGGGTGCGGAGACGAGTGGGGGTGGCGAACCGTCCATAACCCGGCTCGCCACCCCAACACGCTTTTTTCGGCCCCATCTCCTCACCTAGGAGATTAGGTAAGACTTATCTTACCTAATTCCCCCGGGAGGGCAACCCCTCCGTCCGGCCACCCTCGGCGGTCCGACGCTCAGGACTCCTGGGCGGCGGCGCGGAACGGGTCCGCGATGTCCCGGCGCTCGGGCTGCTTGGGCGCCCGGGACGTGACCTTGGGATCCCGGCGGTGGGTGCCGAGAGCCTCGTTGACCACGTCCACGAGGCTGTTCACGCGCTCCAGCCGGGGCAGGTTCTCGAGCATCACGGGCCGTCCGTCCGAGTCCGCGAGGGGCACCCGCCAGTTCGGGTACTCGTCGCTCGTGCCGGGCTGGTTCTGGATCCGCTTCTCCCCCACGGCGTCCACGAGGGACACGTTAAGCAGCAGGGAGGGGGCGTCGCACAGGTAGCGGTAGAGCGCCTCGATCCTCTCCTCCTGGGAGGAGTTCTCCCCGTGCGGGAGGTAGCCGGCCTCGGCCACCGCGGTGAAGAACGTCTCGAGCTGGCGCCGGGCGTCCTCGCGCTCCTCCTCCGGGGAGCGGGCGAGCAGGTCAAGCTTCTCGCGCAGCTCCAGCTGCACGCCCTCGAGGTAGCCCGCGGTGGGCGGCAGGTCGTGGGTGTTGACCGAGGCCATGCACAGCTCGCGGTAGCGGGAGGGGTCCAGGGGGACATCCCCGTCCATCTCGAACCACAGGATGGAGGTTCCCAGCACGCCCTTGGCCTCCAGGTACTCGCGCACGCTCTCCTCGACGGTTCCGAGGTCCTCACCCACCACGAGCACGCCGGCGAGCTCGGCCTCGAGCGCGAGCACTCCCACCATGGCCTCGTGGTCGTAGTAGACGTAGGTGCCGTCCGAGGCCTTGTTGCCGTCCGGGATCCACCACAGCCGGAACAGCCCCGCCACGTGGTCGATCCGCACGCCGCCGGAGTGCCGGAAGATGTTGCCCATCATCTGCCGCCAGGGCCGGTAGCCGGCCTCGGCGAGCTTCTGCGGGTCCCACGGCGGCTGGCTCCAGTCCTGGCCGAGCTGGTTGTACATGTCCGCGGGGGCACCCACGCTCACGCCCTGCGCCATGACGTCCTGCAGGGCCCACGCGTCCGCGCCGTGCTTGTGGACGCCCACGGCGAGGTCGTGCACCACGCCGATCTCCATGCCCGCCCGGTGGGCGGCGCGCTGGGCGGCCTCAAGCTGGTTGTCGAGCAGCCACTGCAGCCAGACGTGGAAGTTGATGCGGTGGCGCAGCCGGGAGCGCGCCTCCCGGGCGTAGGGGGCCTCCGGGGAGGACGCCTCGCCCTGCCACAGGGGGTTCTCCTCCCCGAGCTCCTCGCGCAGCGCGCACCACAGGGCGAAGTCCTGCAGGGGCTGCCCGCCCTGGGCCACGAAGGCCTCGAGCTGCTGCTGGCGGTAGGGCGAGCGGCGCACGGTGTAGAGCAGCTCCAACGTCTTGAGCTTGGCGGCGAACGCGGAGTCGCGGTCGATCGTGGAGGGGTCCAGGACGGCCTTGCGCTCGATGGCCGCGAGCCGGTCCACGACCTCCCGGTCCGCCGGGCGCAGGTACGGGAGCTCGGCCACGTCCGCCACGCGCAGGTAGAGGGGGTTGAAGAAGCGGCGGCTCGAGGGCAGGTACGGGGAGGGCTCCACGGGCGGGACGGGCTCGGCGGCGTGCAGCGGGTTGATCAGCACGTAGTCGGCGCCCTGGACGCCGCTCACGGCTGCCAGGGACGCGAGGTCCGAGAGGTCCCCCACGCCCCAGGAGCGCGAGGAGACCACGGAGTACAGCTGGGCCATGTAGCCCCAGTGTCGGCTTCGGCGCAGCCGGTCCGTGGTGCTGAGGCGCTGCGGGGTCACGGCGACGTCGATCTCCGCGGACTCGCCCGAGCCAGTGGTGGCCTCCAGCCGGTACCAGCCCAGCGGCAGGCCCCCCGGCAGTGCGTGGGCCACCCGCTGCCGGCTCGTCCCGTCGACGCGGCGCATCTCGGGAGCCGTCCCCTGCGCGGGCCGCAGTTCCCAGACCTCGTCCGGATCGTCCTCGTGCCACAGCCGCACGCGCACGGTGTCCCCGTCGTCGAACGTCACCGGGACCGAGGCCGCGGCACCCGCCTCGGTTACGAGGACGGGCGGCAACAGGGTGCGCCACGGCGCGGTCTCGCGCTCGGCCAGGCTGCGCTGCGCGGCGTCGTCGTCCGTGACGTCCGCTCCGAGCGCCGTGAGCACGCTGCGCAGCGTCTTCTCCGGGACGCTCACCGTCTCCCCGTCAAAGCCCTCATACTGCGTGGCCACCCGGTACTGCGTGGCCAGGCGCTGCATTGTGGTTTCCCCTGAATGTCCTGCGTTCTCCGGCATGGTCCCACTCTAGTCAGCGGGCCTTGGTCAGCGGGCGGGTGCCCCTCTGCGACAGCCCCGGGGACGACGCCGCCGCCCGCACCGTCCGCGGGCCGCGCCATCTCCGCGTGGTTGACTGGGTGCATGGAACCCAGCCTCCCCGCCCCGGACCCGCAGTGGCGACCCCGCGCCGTCGTCTTCGACTGCGACGGGGTGCTCATGGACACCGAACGAGCCTGGTCGGACGTGCAGCAGCAGGTGGCCAAGCGTTTCGGCGTGCCGCTCGACGAGCGCACGGGAACGGACCTGATGGGCCTGGCGGCGAGGGATGTGGCACGGCACATCGCACGCGAGGCGGAGGCCGCGGCGAAGACCGGCGGCGGGAGCGCCCCGTCCGTCGACGAGGTGCTCCAGGACCTGCTGCGCACCGAGCAGGACGTGGTCAGCCAGGTGCTGAAACCGCTGCCCGGCGCGGTGGAGACGGTGCGGGCCGTCGCCGGACACGTGCCGGTGGCCGTGGCGAGCAACTCGACCCGCGCGATCCTCGACCGCAAGATGGCCGCCATCGGTCTGGGCGACGTCCTGCAGACCTGGGTCAGCGCGAACGACGTGGCCGAGGGAAAGCCCGCCCCGGACATATACGAGGAGGCCGTCCGTCGGCTCGGCGTGGCACCGGAGCAGGCCCTCGCCGTGGAGGACTCCCCCGCCGGGAGCTCCGCCGCAGAGGCCGCCGGGATGGTCGTACTGGGCGCGCCCCACGGCCACGACGAGCCGCTGCGCTCCCACTACCTCGTGGACTCCCTCGCCGACCCTGCGCTCACGCAACTGCTGCGGGGATGGGGCCTGGAGGGCTGAACCCGCTGCGGGCCGCGGGTCTCAGCTGTTCCAGAGGCCGTAGGTCTCAGCCAGCTCGGAGACCTTCCTGGCGCGGGCGAGCCGCGGCAGGTAGGAGCCGTCTGCCCCGGCGTGGCCGGAGTTCGCCTGCTCGATCATCTCCCGTGCCCAGCGGATCTCCTGGTCGCTCGGAGCCAGGGCGTGGTTGATGCCGTCCGCCTGGGCGGGGTCCAGGCACAGCTTTCCGGTCATGCCCATGGACTGGGTGACCTTGCACGCGGCGGCGAGCTCCTCGCCATACATGCCGTTGCTCGGCCCGTCGACCGGGCCGGGCAACTCGCCCACGCGGGACGCGGTGACGAGCGTGGAGCGTGCGAAGGCCAGCGCCATGGGGTCCCCGGAGGCGCCGGTGTCCTTGCGGAAGTCACCCACGCCGAAGGCCAGGCGGAAGACGCCCGGGGCGCGGGCGATGTCGTACGCGTTCATCAGACCCACCGCGGACTCGATGAGCGCGACCACGGGAGTACCCGCGCGGCTCATCATCGCCGTCTTGGTGATGTGGTCCGGGTGCTCGGTCTTGGCAAGCACGATCCCCCGCAGGTTGCCTACCTCGCTCAGTGCCGCAAGGTCCTTCTCCCAGTGCGGGGTGCTGATGTCGTTGATCCGCACCCACGCGCTGACGCCGTCCTGCATGGCCCGCACCATCTCCGTTCGCGCGCGATCCTTGTCCTCCTCCGGCACGGCGTCCTCGATGTCGAGCACCACCGAGTCCGCCTCCGAGGCCAGCGCCGGGGCGAAGAGGGCGGGATCCGCCGCGGACGTGAGCAGCCACGACCGGGACAGCCGTGCGGGAAGTGCTGCGGCGCGCTCATTGCGGTACGGGACCATGAATCTCCTCGGGAGTCGTCGGACGGTGTCCGGGGGACGGGCGGGCCCTGGACCGCTCCTCGCCAGGAGAGAGTACGCAGGAGGACCGGATCCGGGGCGGAAGCCACATAAACCCTATTACCCGGGCACCGGGTGCGTCCCGGGCACGGCGCACAAAAGCGCCCGGGGCGCACTTGTGGGGTTCCCACGAGCACTCCGCCAGCCGCGCGGAACCGGCCCGGGCTGCCGGAGTCGGCCGCGCGGCGTCGTCGTCCCCCGCTCCCTCCTCAGTCAGTGAGCGGGGTGTGCTCTGCGAGCACCCGCTCCTGCGGGCGAACCGGGCCAGGGGGCGTGGCCCCCGGTGCGAACGGGGACCCGCCGAGAGCCTGCCGGCCGTGCGGCGTGGTCCAGTTGGTGAGGTCCGGACCCAGCGGGACGATGCCGGGGGGTTGATGTCGCGGTGGACCACGAAGTAGTGGTCCTTGATCTGCTGGAAGTCCACTGTGTCCCCGAAGCCGGGGGTCTGGAACAGGTCCCGCGCGTAGCCCCACAGGTTCGGCATCTCGGTGAGCTTGTTCCGGGACGCCTTGAAGTGGCTCACGTACACCGGGTCGAAGCGCACCAGCGTGGTGAACAGGCGGACATCCGCCTCGGTGATGTGCTCGCCCATCAGGTAGCGGCGGGTCGCCAGCCGCTCCTCGACCCAGTCCAACCCCGCCCACAAGCGCTCGTACGCGGCGTCGTAGGCCTCCTGCGAGCCCGCGAAGCCGCAGCGGTACACGCCGTTGTTGATCTCGGTGTAGACGCGGCGCATGACCGGGCGCATCTCCTCCACCAGCTCGGCGGGCCACAGGTCCGGGGCGCCATCGCGCTGGTACTCGCGCCACTCGGTGGCGAAGTCCTCGGTCATCTGCGCGAAGTCGTTGGTCACCACCTGACCCGTGGGCGCGTCCACCATGGCCGGCACGGTGATGCCGCGCGGGTAGCCTGGGAAGCGCGCGAAGTAGTTCTCCTGCAGCCGCTGGGTGCCCAGCACGGGGTCGCGGCCGTCCGGGTCGAGGTCGAAGGGCCAGGACCGGGCGTCGTGGGTGGGGCCGGCAAGGCCCAGGGAGATGGCGTCCTCCAGCCCCAGCAGCCGGCGCACGATCAGCGTGCGGTTCGCCCAGGGGCAGGCCCGGGCCGCGACCAGGCGGTACCGCCCGGGCTCCACGGGCCATGCCTGCGCCCCCGGGGACAGCTGCGCGTGCTCGGGATCCGCGACGATGCGGTCCTCGATGTACGTGGTGTCACGGTCGTACTCCTCGCCCTCGCGCACGTAGGACCCCACCGTGGAGTACTTCTCGTGGTCCTGCTCGCCGTTGTCCGCCGTCAGATCCGACATGTACCACTTCCTGTGAACGTCTTGCGGATGATACGTCCAGCGTGCCACGGGTCCCCATCTCACGTCACCGCGGCGGGCTACAGTGGCCTTGTTTGAGGCCGTGCGCGGCAGAGCCGCCGCGCGGCACCGCCGCTCGACCACACTGGATCAGCCATGACTCCCGCCCAGCACCCCCGCGACCGCCACGATACCGACGACACCCCGCGCCGGGGCCCCAGCGCGTCCGGGGCCGCAGTGCCTGGAGACCAGGGCACCTGCCACGAGGACGAGCGCCCGCGCTACGGCATCCGCGCGCAGCCGGCCGAGGAGACGCCCCGGCCGACGGCCACGTCGCCCTCCGCACCCGGTCAGCCCTCTGAGCCCTCCACGCGGACCGCTTCTGCACAGGCCGCCCGGCGCATGGGCCGGGGGCTGTCCTTCACCGTCATCCTGCTGGGGCTGCTCGCCGGTCTGGGGCTGCTCGCAGCGGGCACCTGGCTCGGCTGGCTCGTGGGCGGTGCCCTCATGGTGGCGGGGCTCGCGGGCTACGCGCTCGTGCAGACCCGCGCGCTCGCCGTGTTCCGGGAGCCCTGGGAGACGGGAGGCCCGCAGCGCCGCCCGTGGTCCAGGCTGTGGCTCATCCCCGCCGCCCTGCTGCTGCTCGGGCTGGGCTGCTTCGCCACCGCGTTCGTCGTCCCCTCCTGGCTCGGTCCGTCCGTGCCCCCAGACCTGCTGGACGACTACATCCTGGCGTTCGTGGTGGGGGGCATGACGATGGTGGTGGGCGCCGGTCTCGGCTTCGGCCTGGTCGCCACCGCACGGCTCACGCGCCCGGACGACGACGACTCCCCCCTGCGCCCCACCGACTACGCCGAACGCGTGCGCCGCCGGGATCGCCACGAGGACCCGGGCCACTACGACTCCGACTGGATCACCCGCGAGCACCGCGGCTGAGCCCACCCACCATCCGCGCGACCACGCGCGGGCCGTCACAGAGAGCGCGAGGAAGCATGGACACCACACCCACGGACGTGCCCGTCCAGTGGCTCACCCCGGAGGAACAGGCCGCCTGGCGTGGCTTCCTGGAGCTCAGCCGCGGAATGGAGCGCGCAGTGGACCGCCAGCTGCAGCGCGACAGCGAGCTCTCCAGCTCCGAGTACGAAGTCCTGGTGCCCCTGTCCGAGGGTCCCTCGGAGGGGATGGCGTCCCGCGAGCTGCTGACGCTGCTGGGGTGGGAGCGTTCGCGGCTGTCCCACATGCTCTCCCGCATGGAGCGCCGGGAAATGATCACCCGCTCCCCCAACCCCTCGGACGCCCGCGGACTCATGGTGGGGATCACCGGCCGCGGCCGGGAGGCAATCGAGAACGCCGCCCCGGGACACCTGCACCTGGTGCGTGAGACGTTCATCGACGTGCTCGACGAGGAGGAGCAGGCCACTCTTGTGGGCATCGCCCATAAGGTGCTCCCCCGCCTCGTGGCGCTGGGGCTGCGCTGAGACCGGCGCCGAGGGGCCGGGGAAAAGAGCCTGTTAACAGGGGACGGGTCCTGCCACTTGGGGGATCGGCAGGACCCGTCGGACATCCCGAATCTGGGGGAGATCGGGACGCCGGCCAGCCGGGGGATCATCCGGGCGCTCATTTGGGGGGATGCGCCCGGGCCACTTCGACCGACATTAACACTTTATGTGGCAACTCCATCGAGACGCAAGTAAAGCGTTGCGAGGCCCACACAATGCCGGGAATGATCTCCGCACCCCGCCGTGACCGGGTGCAACGCACGTCACAATCGTCATATTCATGATTTTCACTGAGCTTGCATCCGAGCGACCCCTGTCCCCCGGAGCACCGACGGCCGCCGCGAGCGGTCACCACTGCTCCGCGAGCTCCACCACGAGCTCCAGGACACTACGCAGGACGGCCGAGCGGTCCTCCCCGCGCCACGCGAGCACGAGCTCCACGTGGGCGACGTCCGCAAGGTCCTCGTAGGCCACGCCGTCGAGCCGCAGGGCACGCACCTGCTCCGGGAGCACGGCAACCCCCTGGCCTGCCGCCACCAGCGACAGCATCACGGAGATCTCCGGGGTGCTCTGCGCGACGCGCGGCTGGAACCCGCCACCGCGGCACAGCTCGTCCACGGCACGCTGCAGGGGTGATCCCTCCGGGTGGCCGACGAAGACCTGCTCCCGCAGGTCCCCGACCGCGAGCCCCCGCCCCGAGACGAGCGGGCTGCCCTGCTGCACGGCGACGACGAGCCGTTCCCGCCCGACGACCCGGTGCTCGATGCCCGGTGTTGCCACCGGCGGGTGCAGGAGCCCGAGGTCCAGCGTGCGTTCGCGCAGCCCGGACTCGACGGCCGCGTCGGACATCTCCCCCTGCACGGTGAGGGCCACCCCCGGCAGACGCTCTGCCACCCCTCGCAGCACCCGGGGCATGCTCGCGTAGGTGGCGGCACCGCAGCACCCCAACCTCAGCACACCGGTGGTCCCTGCACCGATGCGGTGCACGTCCGCCTCCAGGGTCGCGATCTCAGCGAGCACCGCTCTGCCCCGCTCCAGCAGCTCCTGCCCGGCGGGGGTCAGGTCCACGCGCCGGGTGGTGCGCTCCAGCAGGGTGACGCCCAGCTGATCTTCGAGCTGCCGGATCTGCTGCGAGAGAGGGGGCTGGGCCATGCCCAGCCGCTGCGCCGCACGGCCGAAGTGCCGCTCCTCGGCGACCGCGATGAAGTAGCGCAGCTGTCGCAGCTCCACGGGTGCCGCCTTCCTGCCGGGACGTGGGGTGCCTCCTCGAGGCGGGTGAGTCCTCAGGGCGGGTGGACCCTCGAGGCCTGGGGATCCTCGCGAGGGCCACGGGCCCCTCGCCGTCGACGCCGCGGGCAACGCCGCCGCGAGCAGCCGGTTCGGCACCGCGCCGGTGCGCGCCCGCCCGCCCCGGGGACCTCGTGTCAGGAGTCGAGGAGCTTCTTCTCCAGGATCTCCTCCTTGACGGCCCGCCGCAGGGTCTTGCCGAGCATCGTGCGCGGGAGGTCGTCCATGGCGACGATGCGGCGGGGGACCTTGTAGCGGGTCACCTTGTCGTAGCAGTGCTGCCGCAGGGCCGCCTCGTCCAGCTCCACGCCGGGCTCCAGCACCACCGCGGCCACCACGGTCTCGTTGCCGTCCGCGCCGGGGATGCCCACCACCGCGGCGTCGGCGACGGCGTCGTGCAGCTTCAGGGCCGTCTCCACCTCGGTGGGTGCCACGTTGAAGCCGCCGGTGATGATGACCTCCTTGATGCGGTCCACCACGCGCAGGAAGCCGTCCTCGTCCACCGTGACGATGTCGCCCGTGCGCAGCCAGCCGTCCTCGGTGAACAGCTCGGCGGTCTCCTGGGGGCGCTTCCAGTAGCCGCGGGTGACCTGCGGGCCCTTGACCAGCAGCTCGCCCTCCGCGTCCAGCGGGACGTCCTCGCCGGTACCGGGGTCGACCATGCGGATGTCGGTGCTCGGGAAGGGGATGCCGATGGAGCCTGCGCGGCGGTGCTCGTTGAGGGGGTTGCACGCCACCAGGGGCGAGCACTCGGTGAGTCCGTAGCCCTCGATGAGCATGCCGCCCGTGGCATCTTCCCAGGTGTCCACGAGGGGAACGGGCAGCGTCATGGCGCCGGAGACGGCCACGCGGATCCCGGTGAGGTCCACGCCCTTCTCCGCGGCGGCGTCGAGCACCTTCTGGTAGACGGGCGGCACGGCGGGCAGCACCGTGGGCATGCTCTTCCTCATCGCGCGCAGGATGAGGTCTCCGCGCACGGTGGGGAACAGCACGAGCTTGGCGCCCAGGGACATGGCGAACGTGAGGCCGAGCGTGAGGCCGAAGGCGTGGAAGAGGGGCAGCACGCCGTAGACGACCTCGTCCGAGGAGCTCTCCAGCCAGTGCTGGCCCATGAGCGCGTTGGACTCGAGGTTGCGGTGGCTGAGCATGGCGCCCTTGGGAGCGCCGGTGGTGCCGGAGGTGTACTGCAGCAGGGCGATGTCCTGCGCCACGGGACGGGGGTGGTCCGCGCGCAGCGGTTCGTGGGAAGCCAGCGTCCGCCACGGTATCGCCCCCGGCGCAGGCTGGGTCAGCTCCCGGCGCTGCTCCGCGAGCTTCTTCAGCGGCAGCCGCAGCCCGAGCCGCATCAGGGTCGACATGCTCTCGGTGATGTCCACGGCCACCACGTGCTCCACGGCGAGGTCCTTGGGCATCCGGGTGATCGAGGTGGCGATCTTGTCCCACGCAATCACCACGCGTGCACCGTGGTCCTCGAACTGATGGCGCAGCTCCGGTGCCGTGTAGAGGGGGTTGTGCTCCACCACAATCGCCCCCAGGCGCAGCACCGCGTAGAACGCCACGATGTGCTGGGGGCAGTTGGGCAGCACGAGTGCCACGCGATCCCCCGCCTGGACCCCCATGATCCGCAGACCCTCGGCCGCCCGCTGGACCTGCTCGCCGAGCTGCGCGTAGGTCATCCCGGCGCCGAAGAACTCCACGGCGGTCTTGGCACCGTGGCGGGCCACGGACTTCTCGAGCATGTGCACCAGCGACGTCTCGGGCAGGTCCAGGTCGCGGGGCACCCCCGGGTCGTAGCTCGCCGTCCACGGTCGGGCCGTCAGGAAGTCTCGGGAATTCGCGTCAGACATGTGTGCGAGGTTACCCGTCCGTCCGTTCGGGCGCATGGAACCCGCGTTCCGTCCTACTCCGTGACGGTTCGATTCCGCCGCACGGGGCTCCGCGGTGGGCCCACACAGGCGGGGCCACCTCGATAGACTGCGGGGAACCCGCCACCGGATCTCCCGCCGAAACGAGGCACCCGCATGTCCCCCTCCTCAGCCCGCCCCTCAGCCCGCGACCCGTTCGACGACGGCGCGGCGCCCTGGACGGACCGGACACCCACCGCGGGGCGGTCCCCGGAGGACGAGACCACCCGACCCCTGCCCCGCCCCACCGCCGCAGGACGGTCCGGATCCCCGGGTGGCGGGACCGCTGGTGAGGACGTTGCGACCGCCCGACCCCGCGGGACGCAGCAGCACACACCGAGCGGGCACACCGCCCCCACCGCGGCGATCCCGGCCGTGGCCGACGACGCCGCCCGCGCGCCGTCGTCGTCGACGTCGGCCACCGCGCCGCGCACCGGACGCACCGGCGT
>NZ_RBMB01000002.1:0-232 GCF_003989485.1 Kocuria sp. HSID17590
GAATGTGCATGTGCATGGTAGTGCTTGCTAAGTGCAGATGTATGGCACTTGTACATATGTACATCGTGTGTACTGCAATGTAGTCACCGTCACGATATACCACACTCTCAACTAGCCATATCAGGTCACTCGCGTGCCATAGATCCATTGTGCAGAGAAGTTCATATAGTTTATGTTCCTGTTGAGTCGATTTTTGTTTTTTTTTTTTTTTTTTTTTTTTTTTTTTTTTTTT
>NZ_RBMB01000003.1:0-181783 GCF_003989485.1 Kocuria sp. HSID17590
TGTGCAGCAGGTGCGAACTGAGCAGCACGGTGCCGCCGCGGTCCGCGAAGTCCCGCAGCAGCCCGCGCATCCAGCGGATGCCGGCGGGGTCCAGGCCGTTGGCGGGCTCGTCCAGGATCAGAACCTCCGGGTTGCCCATCAGCGCGCCGGCCAGGCCGAGGCGCTGGCGCATGCCCAGGGAGTAGTCCTTCACCCGGCGGGCCGCCTCGGAGCGTTCCAGGCCCACGAGGTCGAGCATCTCGTCCACACGGGCCTTGCCCATCCCGGTCACCGTGGCCGCCAGCCGCAGCACCTCGCGGCCGGTGCGCCCGGGGTGCTGCGCGGCGGCGTCGAGCATCACACCCACGTGCTTGCTCGGGTTGGGCAGCTCAGAGTAGCGGCGGCCCAGCACGAGCGCCTCCCCGGACGTGGCCGGCGTGAGCTGCGTGAGCGTCCGCAGCGCCGTGGACTTCCCGGCGCCGTTCGGGCCCAGGAACCCGGTGACCCGCCCGGGCTGCGCCGTGAAGGAGATGTCGTCCACGGCGGTGAACCCGCCGTACCGCTTGGTCAGGTGCTCGATCCGAATCATGCCCTCCATTGTGTGGGCTCGGCCCCCGGGGCCCCGGTTTCCGGGGCAGGCCGGGCGCGTTCCGGGCCACCGGGGGACGACGCCGCCGCGCCTGGTCCCGCGCGGAGGGTCCCGTTCGGTGCGGTGCGCTCGCATGGGCCTCAGCGGGGGAGGTCCTGCCCGCCCACCTGGGTCTCCCAGTACTGGAAGTCGATCGTGACACCCGGAACCACGGCCTCCTGGACCCGGGCCGCCAAGCGGACGCCTTCACGGCGGTGAGCGTCTCGCTGCTCCCGTGATGGCCAGCCGGTGTCGTAGTCGAAGTGGAGATCGAACTCGCGGGTCCACGCGAGGACGTCTCCGGTCAGCTCCGGAGGCAGTGGGAAGTCATCCTGTTCCAGAAGGCAGCCGTCTCCCCAGAACGGCCAGGGGCACCCGTACTCGTTGAACATGCGAACGGTGTGGAGGCGCATGCCGGTTGATCCTTTCGGGCCGTGCGACGGTATCTGGGATTTGTTCGATTCTCGCCCTGCGCTGCCCGGAAGGCGAGGCCTCGGATCGGTAGCATGAGCCGGGCCGGTGACCGTCCGGCGTCGTCGTCGAAGAGAGGGAATCCCATGGCCTTTGTGTGCAACGCCGTCTGGACCGCCAAGCCCGGTGAGGAGGAGACCGTGCGCGCCGCGCTCGAGCAGCTCTCCCCGCTCGCCCGCGAGGAGCCCGGGAACCTGTACTACCAGGCGTACCAGAGCCCCGAGGAGCCCGCCGTGTTCCGCATCTTCGAGGTCTACACGGACAAGGCCGCGTTCAAGGCGCACGTGGGCTCCGAGCACTTCACGCGGTGGGGAGCGGGCCAGGCGATCCCCGCGCTCGCGAGCAACGAGCACGACACGTACGAGACCCTCGACTTCTAACGCGCCGCTCGTGACCAGCCACAACGGGCCGACGACGCCGCCGGGTCCGGATCCTGCCGACGCCCCCGTCGTCCGCGGTTCCGGTGCGAGCCACGGGCCCGCACGCACTCCGGCGCGGGAGGCGGCTCCGGGCCACGCGGCCTGCCATCAGGTTGCTCGCGACTCCCCGGCCACGGCCCCTGCCCCCGGTGAACGGCCACCCGCCTGGGCGGTCGTGCTCAGCGAGGTGTTCCAGGCGCCGATCGTGCTGGCGGTGCTGCTGGTCCTCGTGCCGTGGACCGCTCACGGAACTTTTGCGTCGCTGGCCTGGGGCGTGGCGGCCGCGCTGTCCGTGTGCGGGGTGTCGCTGGCGACCGTCACCGTGCTCTCGCGCCAAGGTGTGCTCAGCGACCACCACGTGAGCGTCAAGGAGCACCGACGCCCCGTGATGATCGGGACGTTCCTGCTGGTGGCCGTGTTCCTCGCGGTCACGCTGGTGTTCCACGGTCCGGTGGAGATCACCGGCCTGCTGACCGCAACGCTGGCCGCGAGCGCCGTCGTCGCCCTCGTCAGTCCGTGGTGGAAGATCTCGGTGCACGGCATGATGATGGGCGGCACTGCCGTGATCCTGCCGCTGGCATGGGGGCCGTGGGGTCTGCTGTTCGGACCGGTCGCGGTGGCGGTGTGCGTGAGCCGCCGGGTGCTGCGGGCCCACACCTGGGCGCAGCTGGCGGCGGGGTCCGCGTACGGGGTGGTGTTTCTGGGCGGGATCTACGCGCTCATTGCGGGTTAGCCCCTCCCATTCCCAGCATCTGCGGCACGATATGCCCACGGGAACGACCGCAGGACGGGCATCTCATGCCTCAGGTGTTGGACCGGGGCGCGTTCTCGGCGCCCCTCGTGGCCGCTCGCGCGATCGGGATCATGGCCGCCAGGATCGCCACGGTCGGAAGGACCGCGAGCCACGGGAGCAGACCCGCAGGCCCCAGGAACACCAGGGCCAGGCACACCAGATCGATGAGCAGGACCGTGAGGCACGCGGTCCGGGCCACTGGCAGGGCGGCGGCATGACCGGCGCGCCACGCCTCGTCGCTGCGCCGCGTGGCTCTGATCCGGATGCCGACGGCCCCGTTCCGGCCCAGTTCCCCGCTCGCTCCCATGCGGGTGACCGCCAGGATCACGCCAAGCACCACCAGCGACGTGGCGATCCCGATGAGCGGTCCCACCACTGCCTCGTCCATGCGGGGGACGATACCGGGGAGCGGTCAGCGCCGGTAGCCCTCGCCCGGTCCAGCTCACCCCTGACATTCGGGGCACGAGAAGCCCACGGGATCGGCTGCCTGGCGGTCAGAACCTGCCTCAGATGCCTCGCCCGGTCACCCACGTTGCACCGGGTGGGGGTGTGGTGCAAGGGCAGGGAGCGCGACGTCGCACGCCGGAGACGCGGGCGACGTCGTCGGGCTCAGACGAGCGCCACCAGTAGGCCCGCCGCCAGCAGGCCCCCCAGGACGACCCACCCGGTGACCAGCAGGGTCGTGCGGACCCCGAAGTCGCGGGCCACCATCACGATGGACGGCACGCTCAGCGCCGGGAGGGTGATGAGCAGGGCCCCCGCCACGCCGCAGCTCGCCCCGGCCGCAGTGAGTGCCAGGACCACGGGGATCTCGCCGCCGGTGGGAATCACCAGTGCTGCCCCGACCACGCCCACGAGCAGCAGCGAGAACACCCCGGCGTGCTGGCTCAGCGCCGCGAAGTCCGAGAGCCAGCCGGCGAAGAATCCCACCAGCAGCACCAGCAGCAGGTACTCGGGGACCAGCACCACCAGGTACCGCCCGAGGGCCTTCACGAACCGGCCGAGCATCTGACCCCAGGACTGCGGATCGGCGGGCAGGGCCTCGGGTGTCTGGACCGTCACGGTGGAGAAGCGTCGGCTCACGAGAACCGCCGCGATCAGCACCACCAGGACCCCCACGGCCACGCGGGTGGTGACGAACGGCCAGGACATGGTGAGCCCCAGGAACATGAGCACCGCGGGGTTGAGCAGCGGGTTGGCTAGCCAGTAGGCCATGGTGGCGCCAGCGGGCGCTCCGGAGCGGCGCAGACCGATGGCCACGGGCGCGGTGCAGCATGTGCACATCATGCTCGGCAGGGCCAGCAGCGCGCCGGAGATGCCCTGACCCCAGGACGTCCTGCGGCTCAGTACGCGCAGCAGCCAGCGTCGTGGCACGAGGGACTCCAGCGCGGCGGCTACGAGCAGCGCCACGAGTGCGGCCTTCCACACGGCCTTCGCGTAGACCACGGTGAAGGCCCACGCGCCCTGCCACGAGGGCACGGTCTCCGCCGCCCCGAAGACGGCCTTGCCGTCCCACACGCCTGTCTCGGCCAGAGTGCGCGCCTTGAGGTCGTAGGGAATCCACTTCGCCCACAGCAGCCCGGCCACCAGGATCGCGAGGGTCAGGGCGAGTCCCGCCCAGCCGAGCGCGCGGTGACGCGGGGTCTGCGGGGCGGTGGTGAGGGTGGTCGTGGTGCTCACCGGGGGCCTTTCGGAGTGGGGGTGGTGTGAGGCCTCGTTGCCAGGGGCGACGGCGCGGCGGCCAGTGTACGTCCGGCGCCCGCCTCCCCGCCGGACGAGCTCCGGTGCCGGGCAGTGGGTTCACTCCCAGGCGGCGGTGTCGGGGTCGATGCCGTGCAGCCGCGCGCTCGCGTCGATGGCCTCGCGGAGCCAGGCGGTCAGGCCGGGGTGCAGGGTGTCGTAGTGCGTCGTGAAAGCCGGGTCCGCCTCGTACATTCGGCCCAGGCACACCTGCATCTGCCGGGTCAGGGGAAACCAGCGGCCGAACAGTGCGCGGTGCCGCTCCACAAGTGCGTTCGCGCGGGCATCCCCGGGAACCGCATGGTCGCGCGCGGCCCGGGCGAGGTCACCGTCGAGGTCCTCCGTGGCGCGCGTGAGCTCTGCCCACTCTTCCGCAGTTCGAGAGGCGGCCCGTTCTGCGTACTGCCGCCACTGGACCGTGTCTCCCCACCGGGCCCTGGCCTGCGCGGGCCAGTCGGGGCTCCACCCCTCACCCAGGACCTCCTTCTTGCGCTCAGGGCCCAGGAGGATCCCGTGCTCGTGCGCCTGGACCATGCCCTGCACGCTCTCGTGAAGCTGCTGCAGCCGGTGGATCCGCTCCTCGAGGTGCCCGATCTGCTCGCGCAGGGCGGCGGGGACGTCCACGGCGGGGTCGTCGAGCAGACTGCGGATCGAGTCGAGTCCCAGCCCGAGCTCGCGGTAGACCACTACCCGCTCCAGCCGGTCCAGATCTTCTTGGGTGTAGAGCCGGTACCCGGAGGCTGATCGTTCGGAGGGGCAGGCGAGGCCCTGTGCATCCCAGTGGTGCAGCGTCCGCACGGTCACGTCGAGGCGCTCTGCCACCTGGCCCACCGTCAGCCGGTCATCGGTCATGGGGCTCATTCTCGCCGAGCCCTTACTCCGGTGCCGTGATGCCTACGGCTCGGAGAGTCGCCGCCTCCTGGGTCGTGGGGTCGTACGGTTTCGCCGCCGTGAAGACCACGCGGGCCCGTTCGGGGGTCACGACCTCCACCTCCCGACTGTTCCAGGGGGTGTCCCGCGGACCGGTCACGACGACGTCGTCGAACCACCTGCACGCCGCCACAAGTGGCTCGATCTGGTTCAGCACGCATGAGAAGTTCACGAACATCGAGGATCCAGACCCGGACTCGGGCGCGGAGGTTCCGGGTACCAGGAGCACGTCCTGGAAGGCCCACCGGCGGAGGTGCACGAGCTGCCCTGGGATCTCGAAGAGGGCGAAGAAGCCGAGAGCCTCGGTCCAGAACCTCACGGAGGTGGGCAGGTCTGCGGTGCGGACGGTGGTGAACGAGGGCATTCCGTAGATGCCGTGGAAGTTCTCGGCCGCGGGGGCATCCCACGAGGGGCGGGGAACGGGGCTGATGTCGAAGGAGTCGAAGTGAGTGCTCATGCCGGTGACTGTCCCGCCTCACGCGGCGTGAGGGTCAAGTGGGATAACGGCACCCTGACACCCGAGGCACGAAATGCCTTAGGAACGGCTGCCGGGCGGGTACTTCGTGCCTCAGATGTTGGGGCCGACCTGTAGACCCATTCCGGGGACGTGTCTCGCTGCCCTGCGAGGGTGACGGGTGTCATACTCCGGGTGTGGAGAACCCCCAGCAGCGGCTACAACCCCATCTGCGTCCCGGCGAGAAACTTCTGTGGTCCGGGCAACCCGACCCCCGCGTCCACTTCATGCCGTCCGACGCGTTCCTCGTGCCCTTCAGCGTCTTGTGGTGTGCTTTCGCCGTGTACTGGACGTGGAGGGTCCTGAATTCTGGGAAGTCCCCATGGTTCGCTCTCGTGGGGCTACTCTTCGTGGGGATCGGGCTGTACCAGCTGGCCGGGAGGTTCATCGTCAAGGCTCGGCAGAAGCGACGCACGGTCTACGGCCTCACGGACACTCGCGCAATCGTGCTGGAGGGCGAACGCAACGTCTCGGACGTCCGGGTGAAGGACGTTCCCGCGAAGGTGAGGAAGCACCGCGATGGGGCGCACGTCGAGGTCATCTTCGGGGCATCCGGACTTCAGAAGGGCTATCTCAACAGCGGCATGGAGATCTTTTCGCCGGGCCGAGAATCGCCCGTGGCCTTCTTCGACGTCCCCGACTCGGACGCCCTGCTGCGGGAGCTGGACCGGGTGCGCTGACGCACCGAGGGGTCAAACGGCCCTGAGGCGCTCCCCTCGCGGTTCGCCGTCCGGGAAGTTTCCGCGCAGCTCCTCCATGAAGCCCGTGGGGGTCAGGCCGTCCCAGTAGAGGCTGCCACCCCGCGGTTCCACGGTCGGATCGAAGGGCACGACCTCCAGGGCCACGGGTCCGCAGTCCACGGGTGTGATCTCGCACCGGTACTCACGTCGCGAGGTGCCGTCCGAGACGACCACGTGCCCATGCCCCTCCTGCAGACGGGCCGAGACGACCCGCAGCTCCGGGTAGAGGTCGTCGAGCAACGCGGGGGTCAGCGACAGGTCGTACAGGAACCCGGCCCAGTTGCACCGCAGGTTTTCCGGGAACTCGCCGTACTCCAGCACCACCCGCCCGTCTCCCGACAGGGTGACCCCCACGATGTTCTCTCCGGCCGCGACGTCGCACGCCCGGTGGTAGAAGTTGTGCCTCGTGCCCATGGAGACGACCTTACGTGAGGGCGAGCGGGGAAAAGGCCCCGACATGTGAGGCGCGAAATACCCCGGGAAACTGCTGCCGGGCGGTCATTTCGTGCCTCAGATGTTGGGTGCGGCCCCAGCCGCGTCATGTCAGTCACCAGGGGGTGCCGCGTCGCCGGGCGTTACCGCCACCCGAGTTCCGGCGCCACGTGCGTCAGGATGCTCTCGATCACGTGCGCGTTGTACTCGACGCCCAGCTGGTTGGGGACCGTCAGGAGCAGGGTGTCCGCCTCCGCGATCGCCTCGTCCTGCGCGAGCTCCTTGACCAGCTGCTCCGGCTCCGCGGCGTAGCTGCGACCGAAGACCGAGCGGGTGCTGTCGATGAGGCCCACCTGGTCCGAGTTCTCCCGGTTGATCCCGAAGTACGCGCGGTCGGTGTCGCTGACCAGCGCGAAGATGCTGCGGGAGACCGAGACACGCGGTTCGTGATCGTGGCCGGCCTGCGCCCACGCCTCGCGGAACGCGCGGATCTGCTTGGCCTGCTGCACGTGGAACGGCTCGCCGGACTCGTCCGTCTTCAGCGTGGAACTCATGAGGTTCATGCCCAGCTCTGCGGTCCAGCGGGCAGTGGCGTCCGACGCCGCTCCCCACCACATGCGGTCCCGCAGCCCCTCGGAGTGGGGCTCCAGGCGCAGCAGCCCGGGCGGGTTGGGGAACATGGGCCGCGGGTTGGGTCGCGCGAACCCCTCACCCTCGAGCAGTTCCAGTGTCTTGAGGGTGTGCCTGCGAGCCATGTCCGCCTCGGTCTCGCCCTCGGCGGGCTCGTAGCCGAAGTACCGCCAGCCGTCGATGACCTGCTCGGGGGATCCCCGGGAGATGCCGAGCTGGAGCCTGCCGCCCGAGATCAGGTCCGCGGCCCCGGCGTCCTCCACGAACGCGTGGGGATTGACGTAGCGCATGTCGATCACGCCGGTGCCGATCTCGATCCGCGAGGTCTTGGCCCCCACGGCGGCGAGCAGCGGGAAGGGCGCACCGAGCTGGTTCGCGAAGTGGTGCACGCGGAAGTACGCGCCGTCGGCACCGAGCTCCTCTGCCGCCACGGCGAGGTCGATGCTCTCCAGCAGCGCGTCCGCACCCGTGCGCACGGCCGAGTGCGGGCTGGGTGTCCAGTGCCCGAAGGACAGGAAGCCGATCTTCTTCATGAGCTCACTCTCTTCCAGATGGTCTGGACGCGGCCGCCTCGGACCGGGAAACCCCGTTCGAAGGTGTTCCCAGCGCTCCGATGGCGACGGCGCCGGGGCCGGCGGGCGCGGTGCTCGCCGGCCACTCACCCCTCACAAGTGAGAACCGCCCCCATCTATTCCCGCCGCAACTATTGATGACGCAAGGAGGGGAAGTCCGTGTCCGCGAATTCCTGGGCACCCTCCACGGGGACGGGCCCGGAGCCGCCCTGCGGGTCGATCTCGTCCGGGTGCAGCTGCATCTCGCGGTGGCGCAGCTCCACGCGGCGGATCTTCCCGGAGATGGTCTTGGGCAGCTCCGCGAACTCGAGCCGCCGGATCCGCTTGTACGCCGCGAGGTTCACCCGGCAGTGGTGCAGGATGCTCTCGGCGGTCTCCGCGGTGGGTTCGTAGCCGTTGGCGAGCACCACGTACGCCTTGGGCACGGCCAGGCGGATGGGGTCGGGGGAGGGCACCACGGCCACCTCCACCACGGCGGGGTGCTCGATCACCACGGACTCCAGCTCGAACGGGGAGAGCCGGTAGTCGGAGGCCTTGAAGACGTCGTCGGCGCGTCCCACGTACGTGAAGACCCCGTTCTCGTCCCGGCTCACGACGTCCCCGGTGTGGTACAGCCCGTCCCGGAACGCCTCCGCGGTCTTCTCCGGGTCCCCGTGGTAGCCGGGGGTCAGGCTCACGGGGCGGGGGTCCAGCCGCAGGCACAGCTCGCCCTCGGTCTGGCTCTCCTCGTCCGTGTTCGGGTCGATCAGCACGGTCTCGTACCCGGGCAGCGCACGCCCCATGGCCCCGGGCTTCACGGGCATCCCGGGGGTGTTGGCGATCTGCAGGGAGGACTCCGTCTGCCCGTAGCCGTCCCGGATGTCCGTGCCCCAGGCCTCCCGCACGCGGGCGATGATCCCCGGGTTGAGCGGCTCGCCGGCGGAGACGGTCTTGCGCGGCGGGTGCTTGAGGTGGGTGAGGTCCGACTGGATGAGCATCCGCCACACCGTGGGCGGCGCACAGAAGGACGTGACTCCCTCGCGCTCCATCTGATCCATCAGCGCGGCGGCGTCGAAGCGCGTGTAGTTGTAGAGGAACACCGTGGCCCCGGCGATGAACGGCGCGTAGAAGTTGGACCACGCGTGCTTGCCCCACCCCGGGGACGCCACGTTCAGGTGCACGTCCCCCGGCTCCAGCCCGATCCAGTACATCGTGGAGAGGTGCCCCACCGGGTACGTCACGTTGGTGTGCTCCACGAGCTTCGGCAGGGACGTGGTCCCGGAGGTGAAGTACAGCAGCAGCGGGTCCTCCGCCGGGGACGGCTCCAGCACCTCGAAGGTCTCGGGCCCCTCGAACGAGCGCGTGTAGTCCAGCACGCGGTGCTCGCCGACCGGCTCCAGCTCCGCACTCTCCGGGGACGACGACGCCGCAGCGCCGGCTTCTCCGCCCGCCGCACCTTCCGCGGTGCTCGCGGAGGCGGAAGCCGCCTCAGACGCGGGTCCGGAACCGGCGCCCGCAGGACGCGACGCGGCGTCGTCGTCGGAAGAAGAGGAGGACGGGGCAAAGGCTCCGGAGGCCGGGCGCACGCGGAAGTCGGGCTGGTCCGGCACGGCGATGATCGTGAAGTCCCCGGGAACCTCCTCGAACTTCTGGGCGTTGCTCCGCGAGGTGACCACCCAGGCGGCGTGCCCTCGCTCCACGCGGTCCCGCAGGTCCGCCGGGCCGAGCATCACGGTGGTGGGGATCATGGGGGCGCCCAGCTTGGTGCACGCGAGCATGGTCTCCCACAGCTCCACCTGGTTGCCGAGCATCAGGATGACCCGGTCCCCGCGCCGCACCCCCTGCTCGCGCAGCCACGTGGCCAGCTGCGAGGAGCGGCGGGAGAGCTGAGCGTAGGTGCGGCGGGTCTCGGTGCCGTCCTCCTCCACGATCACCAGGGCCTCGCGCTCTGCCTCCTCGCCGGCGCCGAGGGCGTCGAACCAGTCCAGCGCGAAGTTGAAGTGCTCGAAGCGCGGCCACTCGAACTCGGCGTGCGCGGCGTCCAGGTCCGTGCGCAGCCGCACGAGCTGGTCCCGGGCGGCGCGGAAGCGCTCCGTGACGGACTGTTCTGGCGCTGTGCTCTCACTCAAGGGATCCTCGTTCCGGCCGGTGGGACCCCGGTGCCCAGCCCCGGGACGGCGGTGTCCGGAGGGCGGTGTGGAGCGTCGGGATCGGGATGGGACTCTGCCTCAAATTTACTGCACGGACCGGGGCCGTGGGCGGGGGTGACGTCGCGGATTCGCCGCGGCGGCCACTGCTCCCCGCGCGACGGTCGGCGGGCGGATGCGTCCTCCACAGGTGCTGCGCCGGGGGCCGTGCGCCCGGTTCTCGTCCCCTGCCGCTGACACGGCCGGGGCGGCCCCGTACGATCGGCCGGGAAGGCACCCCTACAAGGCACCCCGACGGCGTCGTCGGGCGCTGCGAGTACGCACGACGGCAGGAGCGGACATGGACATCACGGGAACCTCAGCGATTGTCACGGGGGCGGCCTCGGGGCTGGGAGCGGCCACCGCCGCGGAACTCGTCTCGCGCGGGGCCCAGGTGGTCGGCATCGACCTCCCGGCGGGGATCGAGAAGGCCCCGGAGGTCGACGGCGTGACCTACGCGGCCGCGGACGTCACCGACGAGCAGCAGGTCCGGGACGCCGTCGCCACGGCCGCCGCGATTGCACCCCTGCGCACGGTCGTGAACTGCGCCGGCATCGGACCCTCCGCCCGCGTGGTGGGCCGCAGCGGCGTGCACGACCTCGCCCTGTTCGAGCGCGTGGTGCGCATCAACCTGGTGGGCACGTTCACCGTGCTCGCGCTCGCCGCGGAGGTGATGACCGCGCAGGAGCCGGTGGACGAGGCCGGGCAGCGCGGGGTCATCGTGAACACCGCGTCCGTGGCGGCGTTCGAGGGGCAGGTCGGTCAGGCCGCGTACGCCGCGTCCAAGGGCGGTGTGCACTCCCTGACCATTGCCGCCGCGCGGGACCTCGCCTCGAAGGGCGTGCGCGTGATGACGATCGCCCCCGGCATCGTGGACACCCCCATGCTCGGCAGCGTGGGGGAGGACTTCCGCGCCGCGCTCGCCGAGTCCGTGCCCTTCCCGCACCGCCTGGCGCAACCTGCGGAGTTCGCGCAGCTGGCCGGGATGATCGTGGCGCACGACTACCTCAACGGCGAGACCATCCGCATGGACGGCGCACTGCGCATGGCGCCGCGCTGATCCTCGCTGCCGCGCGCCTGTCCCGTCCCGGCCACGCAGCCACGGGCGACGACACCGCACGGCCCCGCACATGACGATGCCTCGTCACGGTCCACCCGTGACGAGGCATCGTCGTGATGTGGTCAGAGCTCCATGGCTCCGGCCTGCGCGAAAGGCCCCCGGGAATCGCCTCGCTGAGGTCGAGACGTCCCCCGGGGCGTTCCGCGGATCAGTCGACCGTGAGCACGACCTTGCCCACGGTGTGGCCCTCCTGGCTCGCGGTGAATGCGTCCGGCAACTGCGCGAGCGGGAAGGTGCGGTCCACGCGGACGGTGAGCTTGCCGTCGTCGGCCAGGCGAGCAAGCTCGGTGAGCTGCTCTGCGTCCGGAGAGACCCACATGTAGTGCCCGCCGTGCTCCTCCACCCCGGGGTCCGCGATGGAGGCGTGCTGGCCGCCGTCCGCGAGCACGGCGACGGAGTCCTCCACCACGCCGCCCACGAAGTCCACGACGATGTCCACACCGTTCGGGGCAAGCTCCTTGACGCGCTCCACGAGACCGTCCCCGTACTCCACGGGCTCCGCGCCGAGCTCACGCACGTAGTCGTGGTTCTTGGTCGATGCGGTGCCGATCACCCGCGCGCCGAACGCCTTGGCGATCTGCACGCCCATGCTCCCCACACCACCGGAGGCCGCATGGATCAGCACGGTCTTGCCCTCCGCGACACCAAGTCGGGTGAGTACCTGGTACGCGGTGAGTCCGGCGAGCGGCAGCCCTCCGGCCTGTTCCCAGGAAAGACTCTTCGGTTTGGGGGCAAGTGCGCGCACCGGGACCGAGACGTACTGGGCAAACGTACCGCCGTGGATCCAGTCCTTGCGGGCGTAGGCGATCACCTCATCGCCCTCGGAGACGCTGGGGGTGTCGAAGCCCTTGCCCACGACGACGCCCGCGACGTCCCAGCCGGGGGCCGCCGGGAACTGGACGGTCATCATGGGATCCAGCCCGCCGGACATGACCTTCCAGTCCACCGGGTTGATGCCCGCGGCCTTCACCTTCACCAGGACCTCGCCGGGGCCCACCTTGGGCATGGGCTGGTCGGTGAGCTCCAGCACGGAGGTGTCACCGTACTGCTGATATGTCTGCGCCTTCATTGTGGTCATGTCTGTCTCAACGGCCCCGGGCGGGGCCTTATTCCATGCCGCGGCAAGTTTCTCGTGCGTGCTGCCGGACGACGCCGCCCGGTGGCCGTGGTCTTCCAGTCTCCCCGGGGGTGCCCGGGCGAGTGGGGGAGCAGCCTCAGGCGGAGATCAGCGCAATGCCCGTGAGCACGGCGGTGCAGCCGATGAGCCGCGGCACCAGGCGGTTCTCCTTGTAGATCCACCACGCGAGCAGCGAGCCCACCACGATGCTCGACTCCCGCAGGGGAGCCACGAGCGCCACCGGGGTGGACTGCATGGCGAAGAGCACCAGGATGTAGGCGAGCGGGGACAGCAGGCCCACCGCGACGATCCGGTTCCGGTCCACGGCCCACGAGCGCACCATGTCCTGGCGCTGCCGCCACGCCTTGGGCGTCAGGGTGAGCACCAGGACCACCGAGGTCAGCGCGAAGTACAGCACGGGCGGCAGGTCCAGGGCGGCCATGGAGTGGTCGTCCCACAGGGTGTACCCGGCGATGCACGCGCCCACCGCGGCACCCCACAGCACGCCGGTCAGGGCGGACCCGCGGGTGGGTGTGGCAGCGGAGTCGCCCCCCGGTGAGTGCCCGTCCGCCCCTTCCGGGGTTGACGTTCCGGACGCGGAGGAGTCCAGCGGGGCGGCGTCGCGCGCGATGACCGCGCCGGGATCCGACGCGTCGGACGAACTCGGCGGGGCGGCGTCGTCGTCCCGGGTGGAAGTGGGCGTGCCGAACGTGGCGACCACGGCCACGCCCACGAGCACGGAGATCGCCCCAGCGGCGGCCGTGAGGGAGAGCTGTTCACCCAGGAACAGGACCGCCACGATCATGGTGATCATGGGTCCGGTGCCGCGGGCCACCGCGTAGACCACGCCCAGAGGTGCGCGGTCGTAGCCGGTCTGCAGTGCGGTGCCGTAGACGGTGTGCAGCAGCCCGGAGACCACGGCGGCGCCCACGAGGGGCCACCCCCAGGACTGCCACGCCCCGGGTTCCAGCAGGCTCACGGGGATCAGCACCACCGAGGAGACGAGCCCGTACCACCACACGAACAGGGTCCCGTTGCCGCGGATGCCCTTGGCGAGGATGTTCCAGACCGCGTGCACCACGGCGGCCAGGAGGATCAGGGACACGCTGAGAGTGGACATCACCGTCCATTGGAGCGCACGCGGGGACGCGCGGGCGAATCGGAGCGCGGATTTGTCGCCGCGCCACGCCGGGCGGCGTCCGGGACGGCTCAGTCCCGCCGGTACTTCAGCAGCTCCGCCATGGCCGCCACGGTCTCCCGGGCGATCCCCGTGCGGTTCTCCACGTGCAGCTTGAACATGACGCCCTCCCCCAGGGAGATCACCAGCTCTGCGGGAATGCTGGTGCACCCGCTGACCCGCAGCAGCTCGCGCGCCTGCCCCTCGAGCCGCACGCGCTCCTCCGCGAGCACGGTGGCCAGCTGCGCGTTCTCCCGGGTGGTGTCCAGGAGCCAGCACAGGGTGCCGCGCAGCTCCGCGTCCTCCAGCCCCCGGCCGGTGATGACCCGCAGCATGCGCTGCGCGGTGACCTCCGGGTCCGGGCGGGCGGCGTCCGCGGCCGCCTCGGCCAGCACCCGCCGGGCCTCGGCGTCCCGGCGGGACTCGATGTCCTCCACGCACGCCGTGAGCAGGGCGTCCCGGGTGGCGAAGTAGTAGCGGATGGAGCCGTTGGGGACCCCCGCCCTCTCGGCCACCTGGCGGTGGGTCACGGCGGCCGTGCCCCCGTGCGCGAGCAGCTCACACGCGGCGGCGAGGATGTCCGCCCGGCGCTCCACGGCGCGGGCCTGTGTGCCTGCGATGACCACCACTCCTCAAAACTAGTACGGGCGTACAACTATGCTATATCCTCGTCGAGTGCCACCCGCCGTGCGGGCAGAGACAGCAAGAAGGCAAGCTCAGCCATGACAGCAACCCTTGACACCCCCGAGGTGATTCCAGCCCCCGCGGCCCCGCCCCGTTCCTTCCTGCTCTCCCTGGCCGCCGTGCTGGGCGTGGGTCCCTTCGCGATCGACATGTACCTCGCGTCCCTGCCCGAGATCGGCGCGGACTTCGCCGCCCCGTCCTGGACGGTGCAGCTCACCCTCACGGGCTACCTCATCATGCTCGGCGCGGGGCAGCTGGTTGCGGGGCCCGTGACGGATGCTTTCGGACGGCGCCGCCCGCTGCTGCTGGGCCTGAGCATCTTCATCGCGGCCTGCCTGCTCGCGGCCGCGGCGCCCTCCATGGCCGTGCTCGTGGTGGCCCGCATGCTCCAGGGCGCGGGGGCCGCCATGGCGTTCGTGGTGATCAACAGCGCCGTGCGGGACCGCGTCTCCGGCGACGCCGCCACCCGCGCCTTCGCCGTGCTCGTCACCGTGACCTCGGTGATCCCCATGATCTCCCCGGCCGTCGGCGGCTGGGTGGGCGAGCTCTTCGGGTGGCGCCCGGTGTTCCTGGTGCTCGCGCTGATCGGGGCCGTGTCCCTCGGCATCGTGTTCCGGTGGCTGCCCGAGTCACTGCCGGCCCAGCGGCGGGTCCCGCTGGCCTTCGCGCCCGTGCTGCGCGCCTACGCCGGGCACCTGCGCTCCCGCCGGATGCTCGTGCCCCTGGGGGCGCTTGCGGGCACGTTCGTGTACCTCTTCTGCTACCTGGGCGGGGCGTCCTACGTCTACCAGGGCCACTACGGGGTGGGTCAGGCGGACTTCGGGATGATCTTCGGGGTCACGGGCTTCGCCTCGGTGGGCGGCGCGGTGATCGGCCACCGCCTGGCGCACCGGCTGACCACGGGCCAGCTGGGCGTGCTGGGGATGCTCATCATGGTGGCGGGCGGCGTCATGGCCACCGCGGCCGCGCTGTGCACCGAATCCCTGTTCCTGCTGGCCCTGAGCGTGGGCTTCGGGCTGCTGGGCCTGGGCGCGTGCGAGCCCGCGTTCATGTCCCTGTGCATGTCCTCGGCCACCAGCAACGTGGGGGCGGCCTCCGCGCTGCTCGGCGCCACCCAGTTCCTCTCCGGCGCGCTGACGACGGCGCTGATCGCCTTTCCCGCCACGCTCGCCCCGTGGGCGTGGGCGGCCACGATGCTCGGGGTGGCCGTGGTATCCCTGGGGCTCGCGCTCCTGGCGTCACGGTGGTCCGTTCCGGTCCGTCAGGTTTGAGGGCCCGGGCCGCGTGGAGGCCCGCCGGGCCGTGCCGTGCCCGCGCCGCGCGGCCGCATGCGTCCCCGGGAGCGCCGGGGCATCCAGGCCGCCCCTGCCGGCGACGGCTAGTGTGAACTGTGTGCAGCATACGGCCGGGGCAGGGGCCGTGACCTCCCAACCTCTGCCGGCTTGGAAAGGCGTTCTCCCGTGAAGAAACGACTTGTCGCCGAGTGGGAGCCCGCGCTCGGGGCCTTCGTCACCTGGCCCGCGGCGCTTCCGGGTGCCCTGCTGCGGGACCTCGCGCTGGACGCGCACCTGTGGGTCCTCGTCACGGACGCCGCCTCGGAGACCGACGCCGCCGCGTGGTTCGCGTCCCAGGGCGTCTCCCCGGACCGGGTCACGTTCGTGCGCGCGCCCCAGGGCGACGACGCCGTGTGGGTGCGCGACTGGGGCCCGCACCCCGTGATGGACGAGCACGGTCAGCTGTGGTGCGTGGGCCCGCGGTACGTCTACGCCACCCCGTTCACGGCCCATGAACCGGGCGCGCCCCTCGAGACCGCGGACCGTGAACCGCTCGCCGCGCTCGAGTACGAGCCCGTGGACCAGCGGGCCCAGCCCGCGCTCGCACGGGCGCTGGGGCTGCCGTTCGAGAAGCTCCCGCACGCCTTCACCGGGGGCAACGTGCTCTCGGACGGCCACGACCTGCTCATCAGCACCGAGGTGCTCGTGGCCGAGAACGCGTTCGACGGCGCCACGTGGGACGAGGCGCGCCAGGACGCCTCCGCAGCCACGGGCATGAGTGAGCACGTGGTGCTGCCCGACTACGAGAACTGGGGCATCCAGCACGCGGACTGCCTGCTCAAGGTCCTGGACGAGGAGCGGCTGCTGGTGCTGCGCCCGCCCGCGGACCACCCGCTGCGGGAACGCTACGACGCGATCGTGACCGAGCACCTGGAGCCGCTGCTCACCCGCTGGGGGCGGCCCTTCGAGATCCTGCGCATGGACACCGGAATCAGCCCCCACGGCGGGCTGGCGCCGTACGTGAACTCGGTGGTGCTCAACAAGGTGGTCTACGTGCCGCGCTACGGCATCCCGGAGGACGAGACGGCCCTGCAGCAGTGGCGCGCGGCCATGCCGGGCTACGAGGTCCGCGGGTACACGTTCTCCTTCGACAAGGAGCCCCACGCGGTGCGCAACCCCCGCAACACGGGCCCCACCGGCTGGCGGGACGGGGACGTGCTGCACTGCCGCGTGCGCGGGGTGTTCGACCCCAGGATGATGCACGTGTCCGTGCGACGCCCCGGCCCCGAGAACCCCTCCCTGGTGCGCGTGCGCGCGGAGGGCTGCGGCGGCACCCGGGTGAAAGCGGTGACCCTGCTGAGTCGCCGGGCGGACGGTGCGGAGACCACCCGCACCCCCATGCGGGAGACCGCGCTGAACGGTGAGTACACGGCCCACCTGCCGCAGGGCCCGGCCTCGGGTGAGATCGAGTACGCGGTCGAGGCCACCTCCGAGGACGGCCGCGTGCAGCGCTGGCCGCGCCCGTCGAAGGCGTGGCTGCGGGCGGCGATAGACTGACCGACCGTGGCCAAGCTCTACTTCCGCTACGGCGCGATGAACTCCGGGAAATCCACGGCGCTGCTCCAGGCCGCCTACAACTACGAGGAACGCGGGCAGCGCGTGCTGCTCGCCAAACCCCACGTGGACACCAAGGGCGAGGACCAGATCCTCTCCCGGCTGGGTGTCACCCGCACGGTGGACTTCCTGATCCAGCCCGGCGAGAGCGCCATGGGCCTGTTCAAGCGCCACTCCACCGGCGATGACCCGGAGGCCCTGCTCGAGCACGTGGACGCCCAGCCCGTGGCGTGCCTGCTGGTGGACGAGGCGCAGTTCCTGGAGACCGGGCAGGTGGACGACCTGCTACGGATCGCCGTGCTGCTGGACGTGCCCGTGATGGCCTACGGCATCCGCACCGACTTCCGCACCCGTTCCTTCCCCGGCTCCGAGCGGCTCATGGAGCTCGCCCACACCCTGGAGGAGCTCAAGACCATCTGCCGCTGCGGACGCAAGGCCCTGTTCAACACGCGGAAGGTGGGCGACGACTTCGTGTTCGAGGGGGACCAAGTGGCCATCGACGGCGTGACCGTCACCTACGAGTCCCTGTGCGCGGCGTGCTACCTGCGGGAATCTGGCGGCAAGCTGGGCTGAGGGGACAGCCCGGCACGTAAACTGCCCGTATGAGCACCGACTTCTCTCCCGTGGACCTGGCCACCGCCCGTGAGCGCCTGCGCGAACTGATCAAGGACCTCGCCGTGGTGCGGGGCAAGGTCACGCTGGCCAGCGGCATCGAAGCGGACTACTACGTGGACCTGCGCCGCGTGACCCTGCACCACGAGGCCTCCCGGTACGTGGGTCAGGTCATGCTCGGTCTGCTGGACGGGGCCGGGATCGTGTTCGACGCCGCCGGTGGGCTCACCATGGGCGCGGACCCGGTGGGCAACGCGATCATGCGCACGGCCGGGGACCAGGGCCGCGCCGTCGACACCTTTGTGGTGCGCAAGGCTCAGAAGTCCTACGGCATGGGGCGTCAGGTGGAGGGCCCCAGCGTGGTGGGCCGCAACGTGGTGGTCGTCGAGGACACCTCCACCACCGGCGGTTCCGCCCTGACCGCCGTGGAGGCGCTGCAGAAGGCGGGCGCGAACGTCGTGGCCGTTGCCGTGATCGTGGACCGCCGCACCGGCGCCAAGGAGCGCATCGAGGAGACCGCGGGCGTCCCGTGCCTGTACGCCTACTCCAAGGACGAGCTGGGGCTTGACTGACTCTGAACTGCCCGCTGATCGAGAGGTCGGCGTGGGCCCCTGGCAGGGCGAGTGGCCCGACGGGGAGCACTGGGACCCGGAGCTGCTGCGCGCGGGCGACCGCCGCAACGTGGCGGACCAGTACCGCTACTGGCGCATGGACGCGATCATCGCGGACCTGGACGCCCGCCGCCACGCCTTCCATGTGGCCGTGGAGAACTGGGAGCACGACTTCAACATCGGTTCCGTAGTGCGCACCGCCAACGCGTTCCTCGCGCGTGAGGTCCACATCATCGGGCGACGCCGCTGGAACCGCCGCGGGGCCATGGTCACCGACCGATACCAGCACGTGCGCCACCACGCGAGCGTCGCGGAGTTCATGAACTGGGCGCGCCAGGAGGGGCTTGCGGTGCTGGCGATCGACAACGTTCCCGGCTCGCAGCTGATCGAGATGTTCGACCTGCCAGAGCGTTGCGTGCTGGTCTTCGGCCAGGAGGGCCCGGGGGTCTCGGAGGACCTCGTGGCGGAGGCGGACGCGGTGCTGGCCATCGAGCAGTTCGGCTCCACCCGCTCCATCAACGCCGGAGCGGCCGCCGCCGTGACCATGCATGCATGGATCCGCCGCCACGTGTTCGAGCAGCGTCCTGCGCCCTCGTCCGACGTCACGAAGGGCGCGGGAGCGTGAAAAAGCCCGGCCGACCATAGCCAGGAGACAGAAGTTACCGTATGGTCATGTGAGTTAAATCACATGATGAAAGGTTCGCATGCTCATGGCTGCCTCGACCACACGGCCATCGTCCTTGCGGCGTTCTGCGGGTGCCCTCGCCCTGGGTGTTGGGCTGCTGCTTGCTGGACTGCAGCCCGCGCATGCGCAGAGCGCAGCAGGCTCCGCACCAGATGACGGTTTTTCCGAGCTGCCGCGCAGCGAGCAGGACCAGAAGCTCCAGGAGCAGGGTCTGACCCGCGATGATCTTGCCCGCGAGGATGCGCTGAAGAAGCTCCGCAGCTCCACGGACACGGACTTCTACAGCACCCCGGCGCAGCTGCCTGCCGCCAACGGGGGCGTGGTGCGTTCGGGGCCGTCCACGTTCTACCTGGACCCCGTCAAGCTCATCAAGCCCAATGCGTCCGCCACGCGCATCATGTACAGGAGCACCAACAGCAAGAACCAGGCCGTGGCCACCACGGGCACCGTGCTGCAGTCCAAGGCTGCGTGGCGCAAGCCCGGTCCACGGCTGCTCGTGGTGCTGTCCTCGGGCACCCAGGGTATGGGCGACTCGTGCGCGCCGTCCCGTCAGATGGCCATGGGCACAAACTACGAAGGCCTCAGCCTGGCCGGCCTGATCAATGCCGGCTACAACGTGGTGGCCCCGGACTACATCGGTCTGGGCACTGACGGCGCCCACACCTACATGAACCGCGTGGACCAGGCTCATGCCGTGCTCGATGCCGTGCGCGGTGCGCAGCAGCTCGGCATGGAGGGAGTGGACGCTAAGACCCCCGTGGCCGCCGTGGGATACTCGCAGGGCGGCGGTGCCACGGCTGCAGCCGCGGAGAGCGCCCCTGAGTACGCCCCGGAGGTGCAGCTCAAGAGTGCCTAAGTGGGTGCGCCGCCCGCGGACCTCACACTCACGGGTCAGCACATCGACTCCTCTCTCTTCTCCGGCCTGTCCTTCTACGTGATGGGGGCGGCCGAGGACTCCGGGGTGGCGGTTCGGGACAGACTCAATGCGGAGGGGCAGAGGCGCTATGACAAGGCCCAGGACAGCTGCCTGGTGGGTACCGTCCTCTCCGACGCCCTGGTGCCGTCCGAGAAGCTCACGGCTGACGGGCGCTCCTTCTCCCAGCTGCTCGGGGACCCCGCTCTGAAGGCGTACCTGGACGAGCAGACCATCGGTGCCGCGGGCCGCCACCCTCGTGTCCCGGTGCGCATCGCCCACACCGTGGCGGACGACGTCGTGCCCTACCAGTCGGGCCGACGGCTCGCCCAGAAATGGTGCGCCTCCGGCGTGAACGTCTCCATGCAGACGCTCGCCACGCCCACCCATGTGGGGGCCTCCCTGGAAGGCATTCCCTCGATGCTCGTCTACCTGGACGCACGGTTCAAGGGCATCCCGCAGACCAGCTCGTGCTGGCGGTTGTGATGTCACGAGATGAGCCACTGCACCCCGGCACCGCATCCTGCGGTGCCGGGGTGCGGTGGTGACCCCTCGGCGTCGTCCGCGCCGCCCCGCAAGGTGGGGCTTGTGGTGGGTTGGAACCATAGCGCGGATCACAGGTGCCCGCCCCCGGTCGCCTAGACTGGGAAGAGGCCTCAGGCCACGGTCCAACCGTGCATCGGGAACCCAGAAGAAGGAGCACACCATGCCCATCGCAACCCCTGACGTTTACTCCGAGATGATCGACCGTGCCAAGGAGAAGGGCTTTGCCTACCCGGCCATCAACGTGACCTCCTCGCAGACCCTGAACGCCGCGATCCGCGGCTTCGCCGAGGCGGGCTCGGACGGCATCATCCAGGCCTCCACCGGCGGCGCCGCGTACTGGTCCGGTGCGTCCGTGAAGAACATGGTCACCGGTTCGCTGGCCATGGCCGCGTTCGCGCGCGAAGTGGCGAAGAACTACGACGTCAACATCGCCCTGCACACGGACCACTGCCCGAAGGACAAGCTCGAGGGCTTCGTGCTGCCGTTGCTCGCCGAGTCCGAGAAGGCCGTGGCCCGCGGCGAGGACCCCATCTTCCAGTCGCACATGTGGGACGGATCCGCGATCCCCCTGGACGAGAACCTCAAGATCGCCCAGGAGCTGCTGGAGCGCACCAACAAGGCGCACATCATCCTGGAGGTGGAGATCGGCGCCGTCGGCGGTGAGGAGGACGGCGTGGTCGGCGAGATCAACGACTCCCTCTACACCACCGTGGCGGACGGCATGAAGACCATCGAGGCGCTCGGCACCGGTGAGAAGGGCCGCTACATCACCGCCCTGACCTTCGGCAACGTCCACGGCGTCTACAAGCCCGGCAACGTGCGCCTGCGCCCGGAGCTCCTCAAGGAGATCCAGGACGAGGTGGGCAAGAACATCGGCAAGGACCGCCCGTTCGACCTCGTGTTCCACGGCGGCTCCGGCTCCACCGCCCAGGAGATCGCGGACGCGGTGTCCTACGGCGTGATCAAGATGAACGTGGACACGGACACCCAGTACGCGTTCACCCGCCCCGTGGCCGGCTTCATGCTGCGCAACTACGACGGCGTCCTGAAGGTTGACGGCGAGGTCGGCGACAAGAAGAAGTACGACCCCCGCGTGTGGGGCGCCGAGGCGGAGGCTGGCATGGCCGCCCGCGTAGTGGAGGCCTGCCAGAACCTCGGTTCCGCGGGCACGTCCATCAAGTAGCACCACCCGCACTGCTCCGGCGCCCCGCACGCGAACGTGCGGGGCGCCGCTGTGTCCCACGACACTTGTTACCCTCCAGGACATGGGAGCCAGCACCGAACAGTCCGAGAGTCCCGACCGAACCGCCGAGCGCGTCGCCGCGGTCCCGGAGCCGTCCACCGCGTACCTGCACCAGCTGCGGCGGGACACCGAGCGGCGCAAGGGCGAGCTCAGTCACCACCTGCGGGAGCACGACGGTGCGACGGAGGATCTGCAGTCCCGGCTCGAGTCCCTCGTGGACGCCCAGGCCGAGGGGCTGACCCGGATCCTGCACCTGCTCCACGAGAACCCGGAGACGGCGTTCCAGGAGCACCGCGCCGCCGAGTGGATCGTGGAGTACCTGGCGGCGCACGACATCGCCGCGCAGTGCCCTGCCCACGGGCTGGACACCGCCGTCCGCGCGGAGCTGGAGTCCGAGGGCTTCGACCCTGCCCGCCACCGCACGATTGCGTTGATGTCCGAGTACGACGCGCTGCCGGGGATCGGGCACGGCTGCGGCCACAACGTGATCGCGGTGACCGGGCTGGGCGCGTTCGTGGCGCTCGTGGAACTGCTGCGAGAGGACCCGGGGGCCTTCTCCGGCCGGGTGGTCTACCTGGGCACTCCCGCCGAGGAGGGCGAGGGCGGCAAGGAGATCATGGCGCGGGCCGGTGCGCTGGACGGGGTCGACGCCGCCGCGATGGTCCACCCGTACCCCGCGGACCTCGTGGACCAGGTCTGGCTCGGGCGTCGCCAGTGCTCGGTGACGTTCCACGGCCGCGCGTCCCACGCCTCCGCCCACCCGTTCATGGGCCGCAACGCGCTCGACGGCGCCGTGCTCGCCTACCAGGGGCTCGGCCTGCTGCGCCAGCAGACCCCTCCCACGGACCGCATCCACGCGGTGCTGCCGCAGGGCGGGGAACGGCCGAACATCATCACGGAGACCGCCGCCCTGCAGCTCTACGTCCGCTCCCAGCATCCGGAGACGCTCGCGGCACTCTCTCAGCGGGTGACCGAGGTGATGGAGGGCGCCGCGCTGATGGCCGGGGTGGGCGTGAGCATCGAGTGGGACTCCTCGCCGGCCACGCTGCCGGTGCTGGGCAACGGACCGCTGTCCGACCGCTGGGTACTGGCCCAGCGACGTCGTGACCGGGAGCCGTACCCCGCCGGGACCGTGTCCGAGGTGCTGGCCGCCTCCACAGACTTCGGCAACGTCAGCTACCGCGTGCCCGGGATCCACCCGCTGATCGGGATCGTGGGCGAGGACACCGGGCTGCACTCGCGCGAGTTCGCCGCCGCGGCCGCCACGCCGCAGGCCGAGCGCGCAGGTGTGGACGGTGCCTACGGGCTGGCCGCCGTGGCACTGGACTACCTCGCGGACGACGCCCTGGCCCGCGACGTCGCCGAGGACTTTCGTGCCAACGGCGGCGGGGTCTCCGTGCCCGACTACTTCGACTGACCCCGACGACCCCGTACGCCGTGAGCCGCCCCGCGCGCTCGTCCCGACCACCACGGAGCACCCATGAATGCCACCGCGACCACCAGGCGCAGCCTGGGGGACCGACTCCTCACGGGCATCGAACGGATGGGCAACAAGCTGCCCGAGCCGTTCGCGCTGTTCACCATCCTCTTTCTGCTCACCGCGGCGGTGTCCACGGCCATGGCCTGGGCGCACGTGCAGGTGCAGGTTCCCGGCACCGAGGACCCCGTGGCGGTCAGGGGGCTGTTCACCGGTGAGGGCATCGCGTGGTTCACCACCACGGTGGGAGAGAACTACATCGGATTCCCGCCGCTGGTCACCGTGGCCACGATCCTGCTGGCCATCGGGATCGCGGAGAAGTCCGGGTTCCTGGCCGCGGCCATCCGATTCACGATCGGCAGCGCCCCGCGGTGGCTGCTGCCCTACACCGTGGGGTTCGTGGGCGTGGTGGGCTCGATCATGGCGGACTCGGCGTTCGTGGTGATCCCGCCGCTCGCGGCGCTCGCCTTCAAGGCGGCGGGCCGCCACCCCGTGGCGGGGCTGCTGGGCGGCTTCGCGGCCGCGGGCGCCGGGTACTCCACGAACATCTTCCCGACCTCGCTCGACGCCCTGTTCGCGGGCATCACCAACGCGGTGATCCCCACCGTGCCGGCGCTCGCGGAGAGCGCCACCGAGGTGAACCCGCTGTCCAACTACTGGTTCAACATCGTGGCCGCGCTTGTGCTGTCCCTCGTGGCGGGGTGGGTCATCGGCAGAATCGTGGAGCCGCGCGTGGAGCGGGCGGGTGTCTCCCGGGACGAGGTCAACCCGGAGACCGCCCAGCTCATGACGGACACCCGTGCCATCCGGATCGTGGGGGACGAGCAGACCGTGGCCGAGTCCCGAGAGCCGGACGTGGAGGCGGCGCTGTCTCCGAGGGAGAAGAAGGCCCTGGCGTGGGCGTGCACCGCGTTCATGCTGATCGGCGTGGCCATGGTGGTCTTCGCCCTGCTGCCGGACTCGCCATGGCGCAACGAGGCCGGGCACTTCCTGCCCAAGTCCCCGTTGCTGGCGTCCATCGTGTTCATCATCTTCGTGTTCTTCTCCGTGAGCGGCTACGTCTACGGCCGGGTGGCGGGAACCGTCCGCGGGTTCCGGGACGTGCCCGTGATGATGGGTGCCGCCCTGCGGGACATGATCTCGTTCCTGGTGCTGGCGTTCGTGCTGGGGCAGTTCATCGCCCTGTTCAACTGGTCCGGGATCGGCTCGTGGATCGCCGTGACGGGCGCCGAGGGGCTGCAGAACGCGGGGGTGAGCGGGTTCCCCGTGATCATCGGGTTCATCGTCCTGTGCTCCCTGCTGAACCTGTTCATCATCTCCGGCTCCTCCATGTGGACGCTCATGGCCGCCGTGTTCGTGCCCATGTTCGGGATCCTCGGCTTCGAGCCCGCGTTCATCCAGGCCGCGTTCCGCGTGGGGGACTCCGCCACCCAGGTCATGACGCCGCTGAACCCCTACATGGTGGTGCTGCTGACCATGCTCAGGAAGTACGAGCCCTCCGCCGGGCTCGGCACGGTGATGGCCCGCATGATCCCCTTCGTGGTGCCCTTCTGGGTGGTGTGGGTGCTCATCCTCACGCTGTTCTACGTGCTGGACCTGCCCCTGGGCCCGGGCGTGGGAATCATGATCGGGGACTGAGGCCACCCTGGTGGCGAACGGCCTGGAGCGGCGTCGTCGTGCGTGCGTACAGTGACAGCGAACCCCGCACGACCGTGGAAAGGAACCACCGTGGCACTGCTCGGCAAGAACCTGCTGGACGAACCCGCCCCCACCTACCTGGAGGAGAACCCGGAGCTCGCCGCCCGCTTCGACGCGGGTGACGAGGCCGAGGACCTCGCCGCCGCGTTCCCCAAGGAGCAGCTGCCGTGGGCCATCCTCGCGGAGGAGGCGCTCGCGGACGGCCGCACCCTGGAGGGCTACGCGTACGCGCGGGTGGGCTACCACCGCGGCCTGGACGCCCTGCGCGGGCACGGCTGGAAGGGCCACGGCCCCGTGCCGTACTCCCACGAGGCGAACCGCGGGTTCCTGCGGGCCCTGGCCGCCCTCGGCCAGGCCGCCGCGCAGATCGGCGAGACGGATGAGGCCGCGCGGATCGAGAAGTTCCTGGACGACTCCGATCCGGAGGCCGCCGCCCAGATCCAGGCCCGCTGAGGGCAGCGCCGACCGGGCGCTGAGCCGCCCGGTCCCGAGGGCCCGTTCCCGGTGGGGACGGGCCCTCGGTCACATTGGGCGTTCCCCTGTCCCGCAGCGGTGGTGCCGGGCACAATGAGGGCACAGCCGGGGCTCACCGCCGAGCCTGAGCGCATCCCCTCCGGACGGCGCGCCCCACGAGAGGAGCGTGCCGTCATGAGAATCTCCGTACCCCGCGAGATCAAGCCCGAGGAGGCCCGCGTGGGCCTCACGCCCACCATGGTCACCGCGCTGGTCGCCCAGCACCACGAGGTCTTCGTGGAGGAGTCCGCGGGCCTGGGCGCGGGATTCGCCGACGACGACTACCGCGCCGCCGGCGCGCACGTCACCTCCCAGGAGGAGACCTGGGCGCAGGCCGAGCTGCTCGTGAAGGTCAAGGAGCCCGTGGGCACCGAGTACCGCTTCCTCCGCCCGGACCTCACGCTCTTCACGTACCTGCACCTGGCCGCGAGCCGGGGGCTGACCGAGGCCATGCTGGAGAGCGGCGTCACCGGCATCGCCTACGAGACCGTGCGTGTGGGCCGGGTGCTTCCCCTGCTGCGCCCGATGTCAGAGATCGCGGGGCGCCTGGCGATCGTGAACGCCGCCCACCACCTGCAGTTCCACGCCGGTGGCCCCGGGATCCTGCTGGGCCGCGTCCCCGGCGTGGTGCCGTCCACGGTGCTGGTGATCGGCGGCGGAACCGTGGGCGAGCACGCCGCCCGGGCCGCCGTGGGAGCGGGCGCGGACGTCACCATCCTGGAGGCCAACGGGGACAGGCTCCGGCAGCTGGACACGCTCTTCCCCAACGCGCGCGTGCTGATGAGCGACGCCCACCGGATCGAGGAGGAGCTGCCCCGCGCGGACGTGGTGGTCGGCTCCGTCCTCATCCCCGGCGCTGCGGCTCCCAAGCTCGTGCGGCGCGAGCACCTGGCGCTGCTCAAGCCCCACGCCCTGCTGGTGGACGTGGCCGTGGACCAGGGCGGGTGTTTCGAGACCACGCGCCCCACCACCTACCACGACCCGGTGTATTCCGTGGACGGCATCCGCCACTACTGCGTGGCCAACCTCCCGGGCGCGGTGCCTGTGACGGCCACGCAGGCGCTGACCCACGCGACCACGCCGTACGTGATGGCGCTCGCCGGGGGAGTCGACGCCGCCCTCGCCGCCGACGCCGCCCTGGCCGCCGGGCTCTCGACCCGCGCCGGGCAGCTGTGCTCACCGGGTGTGGCGGCCGCCTTCCCGGACCTGCCCGCCGCGCTGTGACGGTGCGGGCCCGTGGCGGGCGGTGCAGGACACTCCACCGCGTGACGGCATGACCGCCGTGACGGCGTGAGGAGGCCCCCGGTCCGCGGACCGGGGGCCTCTTTCGTCCCGTCCATGAGGGGCGGGTCAGGTGCGCGGTGGAAAAGCCGCGTCGGGGCTCAGACCAGGGGAGCGGCGTCGTCGTGCGCGGCACTGTCACGCGAGGCGCCGGAACCCGGGCGCTCGGCGTCGTCGCCCCGGAGGAGGAGCTTGCAGGCCAGCGCGATCAGGCAGACCAGCACGAACGTGGCGATGAACTGCAGGCGCACCGAGGGGTCCAGCAGGCCGAGGACCACGATGGCCGCGAGCAGTGCCAGCGCGAAGTAGGACAGCCACGGGAACGCCCACATCTTCAGCGGGGAGGACACCCCGGCGCGGTCCGCGCGGCGGCGCAGGATGATCTGCGAGACCAGGGCCACGCCCCACACCACCAGGCACGTGGAGCCGATGACGTTGAGCATCACGTTCAGCACCGTCTCCGGCCACACGTAGTTCAGGACCACGGCGATGAACCCGAACGCCACGGAGGCCACCACGGCGGCCCGCGGCACGCCGCGCTCGCTGGTGCGGCCCAGGGCGCGGGGTGCGGAGCCGCGGCGGGCCAGGGAGAAGAGCATGCGCGAGCTGCCGTAGATGTTGGCGTTCAGGGCGGAGAGCAGCGCCAGGATGATCACCACGGTCATCAGGACGTCCGCGCCGGGAATGCCCGCCTCGGTGAGGACCGCGACGAACGGGCTGGAGGACAGGCCCTCGTTGTTCCACGGCAGCACCAGGACCATGACCGTCACGGAGCCCACGTAGAAGATGAGGATGCGCACCAGGATGGTGCGGATGGCGCGGGCCACGTTGGTCTGCGGGTCCTCGGTCTCGGCGGCGGCAATGGTCACGAGCTCCGTGCCGCCGAAGGCGAAGACCACCACGAGCAGCGCGGCGGCCACCCCCGTGAGCCCGTTGGGCATGAACCCGCCGTGCTCCGTGAGGTTGGACAGTCCCGGGTTCGGGGCGGGCAGCACGTTCAGCAGCATGAGGACACCCACCACCAGGAAGCCCACCACGGCGGCCACCTTGAGCAGGGCGAACCAGAACTCCGTCTCGCCCAGCGTGCCCACGCGCACCAGGTTGATGACGGTGAACGCCACCATGAAGACCAGCGCCCACACCCACTGGGGCAGCCCCGGCCACATCTCCGTGACCAGCTGGGCCGCCGCTGTGGCCTCTGCGGCCACCACCACCACGATCTGCGCCCACCACAGCCACCCGAGGGCACGGCCCATGGTCGGTCCCATGGCCTTTCCGGCATACGTGGAGAACGCCCCGGAGGACGGGTCTGCCGCGGCCATCTCGCCCAGCGCCCGCATCACGAGCACCAGCAGCGTGCACGCCACGAGGTAGGAGATCAGCACCGCGGGCCCGGCCGTCTTGATGGCCGCACCCGTGCCCACGAACAGCCCCGTGCCGATCGCCGAGCCCAGCGCCATCATCACCAGGTGACGGGGCTTGAGGTAGCTGCTCTGCGCCGGCTGCGACGGTGCCTGCGGGGAGTGCTCGCGGTTTCCGCCGTGGATCACGCTCGACGAGCTGCGCGGCGCGGGCGAGGGATCCTGGGGTGAGCGCGGGGAGGTCATGGGAGAAGAGGTTACCGGGCTCACGGGTAGCCTGCGTTCATGCGCACCCTCCTGAAGGACCACCGCCGCGTCCCGGCCTCCCGCAAGCCGCCGATCTACCTGATCTCCTGGGCGGGCTACCCGAACTTCGGGGACGAGCTGATCGCGGCGGCGTGGGTCAACCACCTCGCGAAGGTCGCCCCCACCACGGACGTGTGGCTGGACGTGCGCGAACCCGGAACCGTCACCGCCCTGCTGCGCGGGCTGCATCCCCGCCTGCACGTGGTGAACACCCTCTTCCGCGCGATGCACGAGATGGACCACGGCTCAGTGCGCTCCATGCAGAGTCTGATCGCGGACCTCGGCTCGCCCAAGTACGACGCCGGGCTGCTCGCCCTGCGCGAGGCGGCCACCGTGCACCTGGTGGGCGGCGGGGTGCTGCACCGGGACTGGATCGAGAACTTCCGGATCGTGGAGGCCATGCGCGCGGTGCGCGAGCTCACCGGGGCGCGGCTGTTCGCCACGGGCCAGGGGCTCATGCCCTTCGCCGGGGACACGCTCGCGGACCTGGACCACCTCAGTGTGCGCGACCGCCCGAGTGCCGAGGCCGCGGGCGTGTCCCCGGGGTTCGACGACGCGTTCCTCCTGGCCGAGGACCCGCGCCACGCCCGCGCCCTCGGACTCCGGGCCGGGCAGAAGGGTGAGGGCGCGGCCGCCGTGGGCGCCCCGAGCGAAGTGGTGGTGTGCGTGCAGTCGGACACCCTCGCGGAGGGGGCGTTCGAGCGGATGCTGGACTACACCCGCGCCCAGCTGCGGCGCTGGGACCTGCCGCGCGAGTCCGTGCGCTACCTTGAGGCGATCCCCGGGGAGGACCACCTGGGCTGGGAGCGGCTGCGCGACGTCGTCGCCCCTGACGGGTTCATCCCGTTCCAGGCCGCGTGGGACGGCGGGTTCAGCTTCGGCCCGCACCAGGTGTGGCTCACCACCCGCTTCCACCACCACCTCGTGGCCGCCCTGCACGGGGCCAGGGGTGTGGCGCTCAGCGGCAAACCCGGGTACTACGACGTCAAGCACCAGTCCGTGGTGGACGTCGGCTCCCGCTGGAACGTGGTCCACGCGGACGGGGCCGCTGACGAGGAGGCGCAGACAGTGGGCCTCGAGCAGCTGACGGCGCCGGGGAGTTTCGGCGAGGCCGTGGCCGCCAAGCGGGACGAGGCGGCTCTCCTGTACGGACGGTAGACCGCGCCCGGTGCCGTTCCCAGGACACCGAGCGGGGTCCGGGCTCGGGGTCGGAGACCGGGCCCGCGCAGGTCCACCGCAGCTCCACCGCAGGAACCGGCCGCAAGCTGCCACGCGCCGTCGGGCACGGGAAGGGCCCGTGGCCCCCACAGTGTGGGTGCCACGGGCCCTCGTGCCGGGGCGGTCTGCCGATGTCTCGGAGACCCCCCCCCGGGCCGGATCCCTACTTCAGCTGGTCGTAGCGGAAGAGGAACGCGGCCATCTGGTCACGCTGCACGGCCTGACCGGGACGGAATGTGCCGTCCGACCAGCCCTTCGCGATGCCCTGCCCGTTCATCCACGAGATCTCCTTGTAGAAGACGTCCGTGGTGCGCACGTCCTTGAAGGGGGAGACCTTCGGGGCGGTGTAGGAGGGCGAGCCCGCCATCCGGTAGAAGAACGCCGCCATCTGCTCACGGCTGATCTTCTGGGTGGGGCGGAAGGTGCCGTCTGACCAGCCCTTGGTGATGCCCTGCTCGCTCAGCCAGGAGATCTCCTTGTAGAAGACGTGGTTGGTGGGCACGTCCTTGAAGGGAGACTTCGTGGGAGGCGTGTACTGCGGGGAACCGGCCATCCGGTAGAGGAACGCGGCCATCTGGTCACGCTGCACGGGCTGGGTGGGGCGGAAGGTGCCGTCCGGCCAGCCCTTGGTGATGCCCTTGCTCGCGAGCCAGGAGATCTCCGAGTGGAAGACGTAGTTCTTCGGCACGTCCTTGAACATCGGGTCCTGCGCCTCGGGGACCGACGCCGCGGGCTGGACCCGCTTCACCTCGGCCTTCGCGCCGTCCTCGCCCTTGTGGATGCCGGAGAGGTCCCCGGTGCCGTTGTGCAGGTGCAGGAACAGCGCCTCGCCCTGGGCCTTGTCCGAACCGCGGTGCGCGGTCAGCTTCTTGCCGGGCAGGTCCGTGAACAGCGAGTTGTTGAACTTCTCCCCGCGGAACGAGACGGTCGGGGTCACCGGGTTGAACGAGATCGTCTTGGTCTCGTCCACCGTGCCGTCGATGTTCGCGGAGTAGGTGGAGACCTGGTAGTTCAGCTTGGTGTCGCTCTTGGCGGGGTCGATGCCCAGCTTCGCGGTGCTCACGGGCAGGACCACGGCGTTGGTGTCGAAGGTGTTCGTGTCCGTGTCGCCCCAGGAGCCGTTCACGGGCTGGCGGTCGATCACCTTCAGCTCGCCGTTGACGTAGCCGTAGAGGTTCGCCACCGGGTAGTCCAGGCCGTCCGCTCGGCCCAGGGCCACGTAGTGGTCGGCCCGGCCGTTGCCGGTGCTGTCGATGGCGATCCGGATCTCGGCGTCCGGCTTCATGGTGCTGGCGTTGCCCCAGCTGGAGACACCGAAGTTCACCAGGCCGTCCCTGGCGGCGTCCCCCTTGTCAGCCTTCAGCTGCGGGAGATTTGAGGACGCGCCCACGTACTGCAGGTCTGCGAACTGGGAGTTGCCGCCGGCCAGCTTGGTGGACGCCAGACGGTCGGACTTCGCACCCAGCTCGAAGGCGCCGACGGCGGACTTCCAGCCGCCCTGGTCCACTCCGGTTCCGGTCAGGGGGACGGTGGCGTCACCCTGCTTGTCCCACTGGTTCAGTGCGGCGCCGTCCACGCGCATGTCTGCCACGGGCTTCGGGGCGATCGAGACCGGGACGCGCATGTCCTGGCCCTTCTCGCTCAGCACCAGGCGGCCGGACTCGGTGGCCAGGAACTGACGGGCGAGACCCAGCTGGGTCACGGCCTCCGAGGGGTCGTGGGTCTTCTCCAGCTTCGCCCGGTCCACGGTGGCGGTCACCTTGACGGTGGTCTTGCCGCCCTTGGGCACGGTGACCGAGGCCGGTGCGGTGATGCTCACGCCCGGGACCTCGGTGGAGGGGTCGAAGCGCACCTGGTAGGTGTGCGCGGCCCCGCCGGTGTTGTCCACCACGAGCTCACGGGAGAAGGTGTCCCTCGCGTTCCTGATCTCGGTGACCCCGAAGGTCGAGGAGACCACGGACGTGTCCGCCTTGTCGTAGACCATGACGTCCTGGTTCACGGCGCGCAGCGCATCCACGCGGCCCGAGCCCACGCGGTCCACCGCGGAGGTCTTGCCGTTCGCCGCGTGGACGTCGTGAACCGCCGAGTTCATGATGGCGGACTTGATGTTCTGCGGGCTGTAGTTCTGGTGCTTCTGCTGCACCAGGGCGGCGATGCCGGCCACGTGCGGGGTGGCCATGGACGTGCCCGTCTTGACCGAGACACCGTTGCCCATGGACACGCCGGCCGAGCCGATGTTGGTGCCGGGAGCCGCGACATCCGGCTTGAGCACGCCGTTGCTGCCGTGCTGGCCGCGGGACGTGGAGTCGTTGACCTGGTCCTTGGAACCGGTGTCCGTCCTGGCTGCGCCGATCCACTCCGGGGCCAGCTTGATCTTCGCCCCGCCGGTCTGCACTGCGGGCTTGATCTTGTCCACGGACTTCTTGCCCATCAGCAGACCCGGGATCTTGGCGTTGCCGGCGATCGCAGAGGGGTCCACCGCGTAGTCGGACTCGAGCACCACGCCCTTGCCCCCGGCGGCCGCCACGTTGTCGAAGCGCACCTTCGAGCCGCAGGGGAACGGGCCGTTGTCCTCCCAGTCGAGCATGACCCACTTGCCCGCGAAGTTCTGCGAGAACGGGGTGCAGCCGAACTTGTTGTCCGCGGGGGCCGCCACGATGTCACCCTGCAGGTCCTCGGGCTTCGCGCCGGAGTAGTCGTAGCTGCCGCTGTAGGAACCGGTCAGCTCACCCTTGGCGCTGTCCGGGGAGAGCGCCTGCGCCTTGTCCTGGGCCGCCGTGCTGCCCTGTGAGTTGGCCACGGTCAGGGCGGAGCGGGCGCTGCCCGGGGAGCCGGAGATCTCGTGGAAGTCCCCGGCGTTGCCCGCGGCGATCACGGAGAGGATGCCCTGCCGTGACAGGGCGTCGATCAGGTCGTTCTGGGGATCGTCCGCCGGGCCGAAGTCGGAGCCCAGGGACATGTTGACGATGTCCGCCTTGTCCGAGAAGTCCCCGTCCATGTTGGGGTCCAGGGTGCGGTCCAGCGCGTTGATCGTGAGGTTTGTGGAGCCCTCGCAGCCGAAGACGCGGAAGCTCATCAGCTGGGCCTCGGGCGCGGTGCCCGGGCCGATCTTCATCTTCTTGACCTGGTCCTCGGTCAGCTTGGTGAAGTCGCCCTTGAAGGTCTTGCCGTCCGCGCCGACGCCGTAGCCGGCCGTGGTGCCTGCCACGTGCGTTCCGTGTCCACCCGCCTCGCAGTCCAGCGGGTTGGAGTCCGGCTTCGGCACGCTGCCGGCCACGCGGGCGTCGTAGGAGTCGCCGGCGAGGTCGTAGCCGCCCACGAACTTCTTGGGGTCGTACAGGCCCGAGTCCTTGCCCGGCAGCTCGGTCGAGGCCTTGGCCTTCTTGTAGCCGTCCGTGGTGCCCGGGCCGCCGAAGTCCGCGTGGGTGTAGTCCAGGCCGGAGTCGATGACCGCGACCTTCACGTCCTTGCCCGTCTGGCCGGTCTGGGCCCACGAGTTCAGGGCGCTGGTGTCCACCACGGAGCCGGCGTTGCTGCGGTACTGGGGGGTGATCTTTGAGATCTTGACGACCTCGGAGCGCTTGGCGAGATCCCGCAGCTGGGCGGCGTCGCCCTGCAGGGCCACGCCGCGCAGGGCGTTGGCGGTCGTGTAGAGCAGGTCGGAACTGGATTCGGAGGCCAGGGATGATGCGGCGCTCTGAACCGACTGGCGGATGGCCTGCACCTGCGCCGCGGCCTGCACCGGATCCTGGGTGCCGGTGCGCACGCCCTCCGGTTGGGTGGCCTCGAAGGCGCTCGGGCCCTGGAGTTGGACGAAGACGGCTACCTGGCCCTCGGCGTCCTTGAGGTCCGAGCTGATCAGGCGGTCCGGGCCCTGGGGGTTGAGGTCGTCCGCGGGGGCGCCCGGGGGGACCTCGACGGCGCTCGCCGGCAGCACTGTGCCCAGGGCCAGTGTCAGGCCGAGGGCCGTGGCCAGGCAGGTCTTGGCGGCTCTGCCACGACCTGCCCCTGTCTCATGATTCATGGTGTGTTCCTTTGCCCGTCGAGTAATGCAGTCAGACGCATCACAGTGTCCCCAAGAGTGCGCTCTGACATGCGCAAAAGCAACAATTTCGTCCAAATTCCCTGTGTCGACACTGATTGTGACCTGTGTGACGCCGTTCACCGCCCGGTCTCAACCGCTGTTCCGGCCCGACCGGCCTCCGGAGGGCTTGGCCGGGTAGACTGGGCTGCTGGTTCCTCCGGCCGTCGGGCCACACCCGGATAGAGAGTGTTTCCATGCCAGCAATCGTGATAGTCGGCGCCCAGTGGGGCGATGAAGGCAAGGGCAAGGCCACGGATCTCCTGGGCGGCCGCGTGGACTACGTGGTCAAGCCCAACGGTGGCAACAACGCCGGCCACACCGTGGTGGTGGGCGGTGAGAAGTTCGAGCTCAAGCTCCTTCCCGCGGGCATCCTGAGCCCCAACGCGACCTCCGTGATCGGCAACGGCGTGGTCATCAACCCGCAGGCCCTCTTCGAGGAGATCGACGGTCTGGAAGCACGCGGTGCGGACACCTCCCACCTGCGCATCTCGGCGAACGCCCACCTGGTGGCGCCATACCACCAGACGCTCGACCAGGTCACGGAGCGGTTCCTGGGCAAGCGCGCCATCGGGACCACCGGCCGTGGCATCGGCCCGTCCTACATCGACAAGGTGGGCCGGCTGGGCATCCGGGTGCAGGACCTCCTGGACGAGTCCATCCTGCGGCAGAAGATCGAAGGCGCCCTGCGGCAGAAGAACGAGCTGCTGGTCAAGCTCTACAACCGCCGCGCGTTCGAGGTGGACGAGATCGCGGACTACTTCATGGGTTTCGCGGAGCGTATCGAACCCATGATCGTGGACGCCACGCGCATGCTCAACGAGGCCCTGGACCGTGACGAGGTGGTGCTCATGGAGGGCGGCCAGGCCACGTTCCTGGACGTGGACCACGGCACCTACCCCTTCGTGACCTCATCCAATCCCACGGCCGGCGGCGCGTGCATCGGGTCCGGCGTGGGCCCCACGCGGATCACCCGGGTGATCGGCATCCAGAAGGCGTACACCACACGCGTGGGCGCCGGTCCGTTCCCCACCGAGCTCTTCGACGAGATGGGCGAGCGGTTGCGCACCACGGGCGGCGAGTTCGGGGTCAACACGGGCCGCCCACGCCGCACGGGCTGGTACGACGCCGTGATGGCCCGCCAGGCCGCGCGCATCAACGGCTTCACGGACCTGTTCATCACCAAGCTGGACGTGCTGACCGGGATCCCGCAGATCCCCGTGTGCGTGGCCTACGAGGTGGACGGCCAGCGCTTCGACGAGATGCCCATGACCCAGTCGGACTTCCACCACGCCAAGCCGGTCTACGAAATGTTCCCCGGCTGGAAGGAAGACATCACCGGCGCGCGCACCCTCGAGGACCTGCCGCGCAACGCCCAGGACTACGTGGCCGCACTGGAAGACCTCTCCGGGTGCCGGATCTCCGCCATCGGCGTGGGACCGGATCGCGACGACACCATCGTCGTTCGGGACCTGATCTCGGACTAAACGGCCGAAGTCGCCTTGCCCGGTGCCAGGGTCCCGGGTGCACGGCGACCCCTGCCAGTGCAGGATTCTGACAGGTGGGGGTTCCCGGCGGATGCAGGATCCCGGTTCCCACGGAACCGGGGCGGAGATGTGTGCGAGGTGCGTGGGCGGCGGCGTCCATGACGGGGGACGACGCCGCCGGGCGGCTCAGTGGTGCGCCGGGGAGACGTCCGCGGTGCGCAGGTCCACGGGCTCGTCCTTGGTGACCAGCTTGTGGCCGAGCCACAGGGCCAGGAAGATCGGCAGACCCAGGTAGGAGGACAGCAGGCTCAGGGGGTTGACGTCCCCAGCAGTGAAGAGGCTGTAGCCCTGCCCCACGATCACGACGGCGCACATGACAAGTGCGATCACGGGCCCCAGGGGAAAGAAGCTCGCCCGGTAGAGCAGGTTCTTCGGGTCCCCGCCCTGCAGCACGTACGCCTTGCGGAAGCGGTAGTGGCTCCAGGCAATGCCCATCCACACGATGAATCCGGCCAGGCCGGAGGCGTTGATGAGCCACACGTACGCCTCGCCCTCACCGATCAGGGTGGTGAGGAAGCAGAACATGCCGATCAGGGTGGTGGCAAGCAGCGCGTACATGGGTACGCCGCGGCGGTTGACCTTTGCCAGGAACCGCGGGGCCTTGCCGCTCTTCGCAAGAGCGTAGAGCATGCGCGTGGAGGCATACAGGCCGGAGTTGCCCGCCGAGAGGATGGCCGTGAGGATCACCGCGTTCATGACGGAGGCCGCGGCCAGCACGCCCGCGTGCTCGAACACCAGGGTGAAGGGGGAGATGGAGACGTCCTGCACGTCGCTCGCGAGCAGGTGCGGATCGGTGTAGGGGATCAGGAAGCCGATCACCGTGATGGCACCGATGTAGAAGAGCAGGATGCGCAGGAACACGGTGCGGATGGCCTTGGGGACCGTCTTGCCGGGGTTCTCGGCCTCGCCGGCGGCCACGCCCACGAGCTCCGTGCCCTGAAAGGAGAAGCCCGCGACCATGAAGATGGCCATGATGCCCGTGAAGCCGTTGACGAACGGCGCCTCGCCCGCGGTCCAGTTGTGGAAGCCGGGGGAGGGCCCGCCCAGGATGCCCAGGATCATGAGCACGCCCAGCACCAGGAAGATCACCACCGTGATGACCTTGATGAGGGAGAACCAGAACTCGCCCTCGCCGTACGCGCGGGCGCTGAGGGCGTTGAGGGTGAAGAGGATGACCAGGAACAGTGCGGACCAGATCCACGCGGGGGTGTCCGGGAACCAGTAGCGCATCACGAGTGCTGCGGCCACGAGCTCCGCGGCCACGGTGATCGCCCAGTTGTACCAGTAGTTCCAGCCGATGGCGAAGCCGAACGAGCGGCTGATGTAGCGGGTGGAGTACTCCTCGAAGGAGCCGGCCACGGGCAGGTGCGTGGCCATCTCGCCGAGGGACTGCATGAGCAGCCACACCATGAAGCCGATGGCCGCGTAGGCCACGAGCGCGCCGCCCGGGCCTGCGGTGTTGATCGAGTTGCCGGAGGCCACGAACAGGCCGGTGCCGATGGCCCCGCCCATGGCGATCATGGTCAGGTGGCGGGGCTTCAGGGTGCGGTGCAGGGAACCGTCGGCCGGCTCATCCTGCCCGGTGCGCGGAGTATCTGGGTGGTGGGAATCGTGCGGGGCGGTCGGTGCGGGGACCGCCTGGCTGTTTCCCCCACCGGTCGAGGATGAGGCCACTGGGTGCTCCCAAAAGTGTTGGTCCGGTGCCGGCGCAGGAGGCGCGACGGCTGACCGCTATTATGCGGCGTCAGCCGATTCCGTGGCCCGTTCCCACGCCCGGGTGGGCGGAAGTGTCTACAACTCGTCAGAAAACGAGGATGGTGACGAGGCCAAGCGCCCCGAGCACCACGCACGCCCCGGCCGTCAGGCCCACGGCCACCGCGTCCGGGGTGAGCCGCTCCCCGGCGATCCCCGTGGCGGCGCGGCGGTAGCGGCGTCGCTGCGTCGCGTAGATCCCGCCCGCCAGGCACAGGGCCACAGCGAGCAGGCAGAGCACGAAGACACCGTGGGTGGGCAGCCAGCGCAGGTAGATGGCGGCCGCGGTGCACAGGGTCATCATGGTGCGGCCCCACGCCAGCGCGGTCCGCTCGGGCTGCAGCCCCGGGTCCTCGTGGGGGCAGGGCACGGAAGCGGGCGCGGCTCTCACCGGGTCAGCACCACCGCGACGAGCACGCCGGACGCAATCGCCCCGCCCACGGCCACGAGCGGTGCGATCAGCGGCAGCGGAAGGGGCGCCCCGTGGCGCATCGAGCGCTCCACGTTGAGCCAGCGAACGGCCGAGCCCGCACTGAGAAGCATGCCGAGCAGTAGCAGGACCACGGCCAGAAGCTTCCGCACGACCAGGTCGAAGACGTCACCCGTGAATGCCTCCACGGCTATGCCTCCGGCCAGGAACGCGAGCGAAGTGCGGATCCAGGCGAGGAACGTGCGCTCGTTGGCCAGGGTGAACCGCGGGTCCGGTTCCGTGCCGCCGCGCAGGAGCCGTTCGCTGACGGTTCCACGACGACGTCGCGCGGCAGGGTCTTCGGGGCGGGTCACGGTTCTCCTCGGGCTGGATGGGTGCGGCCACTTCCACCGATGGTATGCCGCGCCGTGCACGTGCGGGGCGGCGGAGAGGGTTATTGCCGGGGGTGTGACCCGTGCGACAGGATGGTCGTGTTCGCACATTGTCAAGGCACGGAGGTCAGATCGTGAGTACGAGCAACCAGCCCGCAGCAGGGGGTCAGCCCTCCGCGGATCGGCCCCAGGCGCGCGCCCAGGACGAGGCGAGCGGTGGCCAGAGGTGCTCCGGCGGCACGGGGCGAGGCCACGACGTCGACGGCCAGAACGCCCCGGCCCGCAACGGCGACGCACACGGGCGAGGGGCCATGACCGCCCCGACCAACTCGTACCAGCCCTACGCGCAGCCCACGGGCCGGTGGGAGTACGTCCCCGGCAGCCCGGAGGACGCCCAGCGGCAGCAGCAGGTGCTCAAGAGCACGGATGCCTCGCTCGTCCTGGGCATCCTCGGCGTCACGGTGCTGCCCCTCCTGGCCCCGTTCGCGGTGTGGCAGGCGTCCAAGGCCGAGAAGCTGGGCGGCCGCGCGACGGCTGGCAAGATCCTCGGCTGGGTGGGGGTGGCCCTGCTGATCCTGGTGGTGCTGTGGGTGATCTTCCTCATGGCCATCTGGGGGTTCGCGATGTCCGAGATGCAGGACCAGTTCAACAGCTCGAACGTCTGACCGGCGGCTCACGCACCGCACGGCAGTGGCCGGCACCCTCCTGGACGGAGAGTGCCGGCCACTGCCGTGTGCGAGGTGGCGCGGGTGTCACCAGATGCGCACGCGCTCCTCCTCCGGCAGCCACATGGCGTCCGCGTCCGTGACGTCGAACGCCTCGTAGAATGCGTCCACGTTGCGGGGCGTCTGGCTCGCGCGGAACTCTGCGGGGGAGTGCGGGTCGGTGGCGATCCGCGTGCGCAACGCCTCGTCGCGGGACTTCTCCCGCCACACGTAACCCCACGAGATGAACAGCCGCTGCGCCGGGGTGTATCCGTCGATGCTCTCGGTGTCCGGGTTCCCCTTCTTCCCCTGGGCCGTCTTCCATGCCTTGTGGGCAATGGACAGTCCGCCCAGGTCACCGATGTTCTCGCCCAGGGTGAGCTCGCCGTTGAGGTGCGGAGCGTCGTCGTCGCCGTCGAACTGTGCCGGGGACAGCGCCGCGTACTGGCTCACCAGCCGGGCCGTGCGCTCTTCGAACGCGCTGCGGTCCGCGTCCGTCCACCAGTTGCGCAGCTTTCCCTCGCCGTCGCACGTGGAGCCCTTGTCGTCGAAGCCGTGGCCGATCTCGTGGCCGATCACCGATCCGATGCCACCGTAGTTGACGGCGTCGTCCGCGTCCTCGTTGAAGAAGGGGGGCTGCAGGATGGCGGCCGGGAACACGATCTCGTTGCGCAGCGGGTGGTAGTACGCGTTGACCGTCTGCGGAGTCATCAGCCACTCGTGCCTCTCCACCGGCTTGCCAGCCTTGCGCGCGAGCTCGGCCACACCGAACTGAGCAGTGCGCACCACGTTGCCCACGAGGTCGTCTCCGCGGATCTCCAACGCCGAGTAGTCCTTCCACTTCTCTGGAAAGCCGATCTTGGGGGTGAAACCGGTGAGCTTGCGCAGCGCCTCCGCGCGGGTCTCCTCGGTCATCCAGTCGAGCGTCTCGATGGAGTCGCGGTAGGCCTCCAACAGGTTGGCCACCAGCTCGTCCATGCGGGCCTTGGCGGTGGGGGAGAAGTTCTCCGCCACGTACAGCTTGCCCACGGCCTCGCCCAGCGCGCCGTTGACCAGCGCGACGCCGCGCTTCCAGCGTTCGCGCAGCTGCGGTGTGCCGGACAGCGCCGTGCCGTAGAACGCGAAGTTCTCCGCCACGAACGCCTCGGGCAGGTAGGCCGCGCGCGCGGAGACCACGTTCCAGCGGGCCCAGGACTTCCACGCCTGCAGCTCGTCCTGCGTGAGCAGACCGTCCAGGCCGGTGAAGAAGCTCGGCTGCGCGTTGACCACCGTGCTCAGGTGCTCCGGGGTCAGCCCCACACCCTCCAGCACGGCGTTCCAGTCCAGGTTCTGCACCTGCCCGGCGAGCTCGTCGAAGCTCATGGGGTTGTACATCTTGGTCAGGTCCCGCACGGTCACCTTGTCCCAGTGGTGGGAGGCGATGCGCGTCTCCAGGTCCATGACCGCGCGAGCCTGCTGCGCGGCGTCGTCGTACCCCGCGAGCTCCAGCATCTTCTGGACGTGCGCCACGTACTTCTCGCGCAGGGACGCGTACTGCTCCTCGCGGTAGTACTCCTCATCCGGCAGTCCCAGCCCAGCCTGACCCACGAACACGAGGTTGCGCTGCGGGTCCCCCGGGTCCGAGTCCAGGTCGATGTCCAGCGCGGCACCCATCCCGCGGCGCATGGCCGTGCCGAACCAGCGGGACAGGGCGCGCGGCGAGTCGATCGCGGCCACGGCATCCAGGTCCTCGCGCAGCGGCTCGGTGCCGAGCGCCTCGATGCGCTCGGTGTCCATGAAGGACTCGAACAGCAGCGCGATCTTCGTCTCCGCGCTCTGCTCCGCGGACGACGCCGCCTGCTCACCGTCCGCGCTCGCGCCCGTGATGATCTCGCGCACCGCCTGCTCCGCCTTGTCGCGCAGCTCGATGAACGCGCCCGTGCTGGGCTTGTCGTCCGGGATCTCCGCGGTGCGCAGCCAGGCACCGTTGACGTGGCGGAAGAGGTCGTCCTGCGGGCGGACCGAGCGGTCGAAGCCCTCGAGGTCAAATACGGAAGTGGTCATGGTGCACACGCTAACGACACCGGCGCCGCGGCTCCACGGTCCGGCGGTGCCTTTTTCGGACAGCTAAACGAGGCGCGACCGGGGCCCCGGGGCACGATCCGCGCCCCGTTCTGCCCCCACCCCTCGAACAAAGTGCAGCTTGTGACGTTTCGCGGCCTGGTTTCGTCACAACCTGCACAAAATCCGGGGTGGTGGGCGGACAGGGCCGGGCACCGGGGAGGAGAAAGGCGGGATGCGCCGTTCACGACGCCGCCGCCCCGGGACCCTGCCCCTGCCACCCGTGTCACCCCTGCAAAAACTGAGCAAACGCACTCTGGGGCCCTCGATCGTGCGTTTGCTCCGTTAAAGATCGCACCGCGGGACCGGGTGCCGCGCCTCCCTGCGCGCCGCGGGGCGCAGGGCACCCCGGCTAGAGTTCCCACCACGGCACACAGTCGTGGGCTGTGGTGCACCCCAGCGACCCGGTGAGGAGAGGCCGATGGCTGAGAACGAGGGCGACACCCGGATGGGCGTGTGGATCGTGGCGTGGTCAGTGTGCACCGCTCTGCTCCTGTGGCTAATCGCGAGCTTCACGGAGCTGCCATGGGGGATCACGGTGTTCATGGTGCTGCTGCCGCTGGTACTGGGGCCCTCGCGTCCCTGGTGAGACGACGGCGCGTGACGGCCGCCCACGGAGAGTACGAGATCGAGACGCAGGCGGCGCGCAGCGAGGCGAGCCTCCTCGTCCCGGCAAGCCCGGAGGCGGTGAGGGAGGCTGTTCGCCACGCTGCCACGGGGCAGTTCCAGCTGGTCGACGAGCAGGGGGAGAAGCTGACCCTGCTGCGCCGTATGAACCTGGCGACCTGGGGCATGACTCTTCGCGTGATGGTGACGTCCACAGCGGAGGGAACCCGGATCCACGCTTTCGAGGAGCCCAGACTGGGGACCACGATCTTCGACTGGGGCCAGGGCAGACGGGACATCGTGCACCTCTTTGAACGGATCGAGGAACACCTCACGGGCCCCGTCCTGGAGGACTAGAGGAACTGCCGGTAGCTGCGCACGCAGTGCCGCGCGATCTGGCCGACGATCCTGTTGGACACCGCGATCTGCCGTTCGCGGCGCACGGAACGGGTCAGGACCGCCACCGCGATGGACTTCTCCCCGGGGTGGGAGATCACGCCGGCCTCGTGGCACAGCGCCCCGAACGATCCCGTCTTCGCGGCGACACCGGCCCCGGGGTAGGAGAAGGCCTCCGCGAACCGGTGGCCCCAGGCCTGCTGCGACATCACCTCGCGCATGAACGCGCACTGCGCAGTCGACGCGGCCCGGTCCTGCCAGATGGCGCACAGCAGCGCCACCAGGTCCGAGGCGGTGGTTGCGGAGACGAGCAGCGGGTCGTACCCGACGGGGTCGGGCACCAGGTAGGGATCCTGCGCCTGCTCCGTGCCCACGGACACTGCCTGCCCAGGGACGGCGTCGGGTGCGGGTCCCGGGCGGACGACGGTGCTGGACAGGCCCATTTCCCGCAGCACGTCCCGGATGCGGGCGTGGCCGACCTCGCGCAGCACGGCCTGCCCGGCGGCGTTGTCGGAGACGGTCATCATCAGCCGTACCAGGTCCCGCCACGAGATCCGCACCGGATCCTGGCAGATCGCGAGACCCGTGGGGCCGTCCGCCCTGTCCTCGGGGCGGAGGGTCACGAGCGCCGTCGGGTCCAGTTCACCGCGGTCCACCGCGCGGCAGAAGGCCACCATGACCACGAGCTTGTACAGCGACGCCGCCGGGAACGCCTCGTCCGCCCGCCACCCGAACGCGGGCAGCTCGGGGGCGTCGATCACGCGCACGGCCACGGCGCCCGTCATGTCCGCGTCCCGCAGGATCCCGGTGACGTCCTGGGCAAGGCGGCCCAGCACGGCGTCGGCCGCAGGTCGCTCCCACATCTCAGCGCTCACCGTCGCCACACCTGCTCAGGCACGTCTGCAGCAGGGTCGCGGCCTGCTGCGCCGGTGGCTCGGCGTCCGGGTGGTGGAGCACCCGGAGCCTGAGCGGCAGGACCCCGTCCTCCAGCGAGAGCCCGTCCATCCCGGGCGTCGCGTGCGGGACGAGGGCCGCGGCACCCGCCACCCGGATCTCGGCGGCGAGCTGCAGGGGGTCCGCGACCTCCTCGAGCCGGGTGGCCACCCCCAGGGACTCGAGTTCTGCTTCCAGGACGTCGTGCGCGGCGGGCCCGTCCGTGCGCGGCGCGGTGAGGAGCACGGGGCCGACGGCGCGGCGCAGCGCGCGACGGGGGACGGGCGGGTCCAGGACGGCGCTCGTGACCAGATCCTGGGCGACGGCCACCACGGGCAGGGCCACGAGCTCGTCGGTCACGATCGGCGCCACCACCACGCCCACCGCGGTGGGGTCGCCCCGCACCTCGCGCACGATCTCCGACGACGGCGCGCTCGCCCACCGCGCCCCGGCGAAGTCCTCCCCGGGCGCGAGAAGGCGGCTGCCCACCCATGCTGCGGGCAGGGAACGCGGCAGGAGCATCCGCACGGAGCGGTCCAGGAGCGCGACGTCCTCGCTCAGGGTGAGCACGCGCCGTCGTGCGGCCATCAGCTCCTGGGCCCGCGGGAGGAACGCCTGGCCGGCGGGGCTCAGGCTGACACCCCGGGCGTGGCGCAGGAACAGGGTCTCGCCCACGGCGGACTCGAGCCTGCGGATGGTCTGCGACAGCGGCGGCTGGGACATGCCGAGCATCTCGGCCGCCCGTCCGATGTGTCCGACCTCCGCGACCACCAGGAAGCACTCGACCCAGCGCAGCAGGTTGCCCGCCCGTTCGTGTTTCATATCTTCGAGCCTATGCCAGATGCCTCTTCAAAGTCTTGGACATATGGGATTCCCGTTCCCTACCGTGAACGAGTCACTGCAGGAACCCCAGGACGGAACCCTCACCATGCTCGATCCACTCGCTCGCCGCACGCACCGCCGGACCCTGGTGCTCGGCGTCGTCGCCGCCCTCTCGCTCAGCAGCTGCGGGGCACTGCAGGACGACGGCGCCCGGTCCGCCGCGGACGACCTCGCCCGCGGCCTGCACTCGGAGGACGTGTCCGGCCTCGCGTTCTCGAACGGGACGGGTGAGGAGGTGCAGACCGAGCTGGAACGGGTCCTGCGCACCACCGGAGGCATCGAACCGGACGTCACGGTCACGGGCACGGAGGTGGAGGGGGACACCGCGCGGGCGGAGCTCTCGTGGCGCTGGGACCTGCCCGCGACGGACGAGGACTGGACCTACACCACGGACGTGGACCTCATTCGCGCCGACGGCGGGTGGCGGTCCACGTGGCAGCCGTCGGTCGTGGAACCCGGGTTGAATGGGAACGAGGGGCTGCGCATCCGCACGGTCCAGCCGCAGCGCGGGGAGATCCTGGGCGCGGACGACGTGCCGCTGGCCATGTCCCAGCCCGTGCACCGCGTGGGCCTGGACCTCCGCAAGGTCCCGGCGGCCCAGCGCTCGGACGCGGCCACGGCTCTTGCGAAGGCGGTGGACATCGACGCCGGGACCTACCGGAAGGCGGTCTCCCAGGCGTCGGACGACGCGTGGGTCGAGGCCGTGACGCTGCGCGAGGAGGACTTCCGGGCCCTGGACGCGGCGCAGATGAAGAAGATCCCCGGCATGCAGGCCACGGAGGACACCCGCGTGCTCGGGCGGAGCAAGGGCTTCGCCGCCGAAACCATCGGCTCGGTGGTCGAGGCCACGGCGGAGGACCTCGAGAACTCGGACGGGGCACTCACCCGGGGCGCCTGGATCGGCCGCGGGGGCCTGCAGCAGGAGCACGAGGCGAGCCTGCGGGGCGCGCCGGGCGTCGTCGTCGACCGCGTGGGCACGAACCCGGACGGCAGCCTGGAACCCGGGCAGGTCCACCAGCTCGTGGCCCACGCCCCGCGCGCGGGCGAGGACCTGCACACGACGCTGGACGCCACCCTGCAGGAGGCCGCGCAGCGCGCGCTGGAGGACGTGGACTCGCCGTCCTCCGTGGTGCTCGTGCGGCCCTCCGACGGCGCCGTGCTGGCGGTCGCGAACGGTGCCGGTTCGAAGGGGTACCCCACGGCCACGCTCGGACAGTACGCCCCCGGCTCCACCTTCAAGATCGCCACCTCCCTGGCCATGCTGCGCAAGGGGGACACCCCGGACACCACCGTCGACTGCCCCCACACCTACGCCGCCGAGGGGACCAGCGTGGCGAACTTCTCCGGCTATCCGCAGCAGTTCGAGGGGCGGGTGCCGCTGCGCCAGGCGATCGCCCACTCGTGCAACACGGCGTTCGCCGCCCAGCACGGGCGGGTCTCGCAGCAGAACCTCGCGGAGGCCGCGGAGTCCCTCGGCGTGGGTGTGGACATGACCCCCGGCATACCGGTGTTCTCCGGCAGCATCCCGTCCGAGGAGCCGGCCGGTGAGCACGTGGCCGCCATGTTCGGGCAGGGGCGGACCCTCGTGTCCCCCTTCGGAATGGCGCGGTTCGTCGCCAGCGTGCAGGCCGGGAAGCTTGTGCAGCCCACGCTGCTCGCGGGTGACGAGGGGGCGGGCTCTGAGAGCGCGGGCGATGACGAGGCGGACGACGCCGCCGCGGCGCCGGCTCCGCGCGTCCCGCTGACCGCCGGGGAGTCCTCCGGCCTCCACACGCTGATGCGCGAGGTCGTGGCCAGCGGCCACCTGGAGGATCTCGGGTCCCTGTCCCCGGACACCGCCGTCGGCAAGACCGGCACCGCCGAGTACGGCAACGAGGACCCGCCCCGCACCCACTCGTGGGTGATCGCCGGGCACGAGGACCTCGCCGCCGCGGTGTTCGTGGAGGACGGGAACCTCGGGTCGATCACCGGAACCCCGATCATGCTGGACGTGCTGCGGGCCGCGCAGGGCTCCTGACGGGATGCGCCGTGGCATGGCACCGGCACCACCGCACATGAAGTGCAGCTTTTGACGTTCGGGGGCCCATTTCCGTCAAAAGCTGCACAAAACCCGTCGGAAACCGGCCGGTGAGGGCCCATCCGTGGGGAACCAGCCGGTGGGGGCGCTGTCGACCTCTGGACACCGTCATGCGTTCGGGCAGGGCAGCACGGGCGCGCCCGCGCATGTCAGGATGAACCAGGAATGAGCGGGTTCCCCACGCTGGGCCCGCGAGGAGCGGACCCACGACGAACGGACGGGCATGACGGCGAGCGCACTGGTCGGGGGCGTGGTCTCCGTGCTGGGCCTCGGCCTGGTCATGGGGTTCTCGCCCACCATCTACGCGCTCGTGCTGCGGGTTCTCACCCACCGCACCAGACCGGGGCGTCCGGTGCACTTCCTGACCCTGGGAATGGTGCTCGGGACCACTCTGCTGCTGCTCGTCTTCCGCACGGTGGACCCGCAGACGCTGACCGCGCTGCTGGAGGACCGCACCAAGGAGCTGCTGGTCCGCCGCAGCGTGGACCTCACCGCCGGGGTGCTCCTGGCGGTGGCGGCGGTCGTGGAGCTCGTCCGCTGGCGGACCCGGCCCCGCAGGCCCCACCGTGCGCCGAGGTCCGAGGAGCTGGACTCGCCCCGGCACATGGTCCTCCTCGGGTTCCTCAACACGGTGGTGGGGGTGAGCGGCCCGGCGACCATGTACATCGCGGGCCGACTCTTCACCGGGCTGACGCACCACGTGGTGGGACAGGCGGCGTTCTTCGCCGTCTTCCTGGTGGCCGTGGTGGGCCCGTACTGGCTCCTCACCTGGGCGTGGGAGAAGATCCCCGCCCTCTCGCGCCCCGTGGAACGGGTCACCCGCTGGGTGGCCGCCCAGGACCCGCGGCCCGTCCTGACCCTGGGGCTCGGGGTGGCCGCGGCGGTGTTCCTCACCATGGGCGCCCGGGGCTGAGCCGGCGCTTCCAAGGCCCCCAGCGACGTCGTGCGGCTCAGGCGTCCTGGGAGGACGCGTCCGAGATCTTCTCCCCGCGGCGCTCGGCCATCAGCAGCTCCCACGTGCGCAGCAGGCGGGGCAGGGAGATGATCACCATGCCGCCCACCATGTTCAGTGGGATCACCCACGCGAACCAGCCCAGCCAGTCCAGGTAGGAGTAGTCCCACCCGGTGTGCATGGCGCCGAAGACCACGATGGAGTTCAGCGCTCCGTGGAGCATCCCCAGCCCCACCACCAGCAGCCCGCCGATCAGCGAGATCACCGCGGTCATCATGTCCTCGTTGGTGCCCTGCTGCATGCGTGTCATGAGCGTGATCGTGGACCCGGCCAGCAGCGCCAGACAGACGGTCTCCATCCCGAACCCGTCGGACACGTAGCCCGAGGCGATCTCCACCAGGGTGGACGAGAAGTCCGGGAACGCGGCGACCACCACCCACATGAACGCCCAACCGCCCACCAGGTTGGCCACCAGGGTCACGATCCACAGCCTCAGCAGGGACCACCAGGACCCGTGCCCCGCCACGACGGCGTTCAGCGGCAGCAGGAAGTCCTCGGTGAACAGCTCGGAGTGGGCCAGCCGCAGGGCCAGCAGCCCGATGCCGAAGGCCATGCCCGCGAGCAGCTTGGAACCGGTGGCGTCCATGACGGCGAGCATGGCCATGATGCCCAGGCCCACGTCGATGCCACCGAACAGACCCGTGACCACCAGTGCCCGCCAGGTCCGGTGCAGCCGGTCGGTGCCCTCCTGCACGGTGTTCTCGAACTCGTCCACGAGCTCGTCCTCGAGGGGCTGGTCCGTGCGCCCCGAGGAGCGCCGCGCGGTTTCACTGTCTCGGGTCCCGGCCATGGGGAACAGCGTAGGGGATGGGGCGGGGCCGAACGGTGTGCAGGTGGCCGCCGCGTGCTCCGCCGCGTGCATCAACGGAGCAAACGCAGAAAAGGCGGCCGGATTCTGCACTCACGGAGTAAATGCAGAAGCCGGGACGGGAGCGGGGGATGCCCATGTCCGACCTGCGGCTGCATCAACGGAGCAAACGCAGAAATGGTAGCCGATTTCTGCACTAGCGGAGCAAACGCAGTCGCCGGGGAGGGGCGACTGCGGGGTCAGTCCCTGCCCGTGAAGGTCGGCTTGCGCTTCTCCTGGAAGGCCTTGAAGCCCTCGCGGTAGTCGGCGGTGGCGGTCAGGGCGGCCTGCACCGCACTCTCGCTGGCCATGGAGTCCCACAGGCCCGCGCGTTCGTCGCGGACCTGCGCCACGAGCCGCTTGGACGCCACGAAGGACTGGGTGGCCCCGTGGGCGGCCTTCGCCACGCGCTCCTCGGTGAACTCCGCGAGCTCCTCCGTCGGCACTGCCCGCGAGAACAGCCCGGCGGTGACGGCCTCGGCCCCGCTCATCATCTCCCCGGTGTAGATCAGGTCCAGGGTGCGGTGCGCCCCGAGGCGCTCGGTGAACAGCGCGTGCCCTCCGGAGTCCAAGATGGCGCCCAGGGCCGCGAACGGTGAGCCGATCTTCGCGTCCTGCGCCACGTAGACCACGTCCGTGGCGATCGCCAGCCCCAGCCCCACACCCAGGCACGCGCCCTGCACCGCGGCGAACGTGGGAGCGGGGAAGCTCGACATCTGCTGCATGAGGGGCAGCAGGGTCCCGGTGAGGTAGCCCTCGGCGTCGTCGGTGGCGGGGTCCACGGCGGAGATGTCGCGACCGGCGCAGAACACGCGGCCCTCACCCGTGAGCAGTAGCGCGCGGACCCCGGCGGCCTCGGCCTCCGAGTACGCCGCGGCGAGCTCCTGCAGGGCGCCGAGGTCCAGCGAGTTCCGCTTCTCGGGCGCGTTGAGCACCACGCGGGCGATGTCGTCCTCGATGGTCAGGTCGATCACGGTGTTCTCCTCGGGGTTCGGGTCTCGCGTGCGGAGTGCCAGCGGGAATCGGTGTGCTGCGCGGCCCGGGCGGACCAGCGCGCCGTGCCGACGAGGGAGCGGCAGCCACGTGCGCGGTGCCGCCGTGCGGGGCACGGCCGTGCGACGTCGCGCGCACCGCGAGCGGGCAGAGACGGCGACGACGCCGCCCGGGCCGGGTGCGGCGTCGTCGTCATCCGGGTGGGTCAGGCGTCGAAGTCCACGCTCAACCGGTCGGAGGTGGGGCGGGTCTGGCAGGTGAGGACGTACCCGGCGTCCACCTCGTCCTTCTCGAGCGCGAAGTTCTCCTCCATCTCGAACTCGCCGGAGGTGACCTTGGCGCGGCACGTGCCGCACACCCCGCCGGCGCACGCGAAGGGGACGTCCGGGCGCACGCGCAGGGCGGCGTTGAGAACGGTCTCCGCGGCGGACTTGGGAGACTTCACCTGGGCGGAGGTGCCGTCCAGGTTGAAGACGATCTCGTAGTTCTCGCCCTTGGGGTCCGCCTTGACCACGCGGCCCTGCTGACCCTGCGGGGTGGTGGGCTTGCCGGTGGTGAACAGCTCGAATCGCACGCGGGACTCGTCCACGCCGCGCTCCTTGAGGACGTCCCGGCACAGCTGGACGAGCTCGAAGGGCCCGCACAGGAACCACTCGTCCGTGGAGTCCACCTGGATCACGTGGTCCAGCAGCTCCTCGAGCTTGTCGTGGTCGATCCGCCCGGACATCAGCGGCGAGATCCGCTGCTCCCGGGACAGCACGTGGTGCACGGCCAGGCGGGAGGGGTACTTGTCCTTGAGGTCGCCCAGCTCCTCGGCGAACATCACGTCCATGGACGAGCGGTTGGCGTAGATGACGTCCATCGCGGCGGTGTCCGAGGCGCGCAGCAGGGCGCGGGCGATCGCCATGATGGGGGTGATCCCGGAGCCGGCGGCGAAGGCCACCAGGTGCACGTTGCGCTTCTTGGCCACCTCCCGCTCGGCCAGCCTCTCGGGGTCGTTCATGGAGGTGATGTTGACCTTGGAGGTGAACGCGCCCTGCGGGTTCATCACGTCCAGGGTGTCTCCCGCGGCGAGCTGCTCGTTCGCCCACGTGGAGAACACGCCGCCCATGTCCTTCTTGATGGCCACGCGGATCTCGCCCGGGGTGGGATCAGCGCAGATCGAGTAGGAGCGGCGCACCTCGTGGCCGTTGATCTGCGCGCGGATGGCCACGTACTGCCCGGGCAGGTAGTCGTAGTCCGCCACGAGCTCCTCGGGGACCTCGAACGTGACCTCCACGGAGTCGGAGGTCAGCTTGCGCACCTCGGAGACCGCGAGGGTGTTGAACGTGGCGCGGCGCTTGCCGCCACCCGCGCTGGCCTCGGTGGCTTCCTCCACGGCGGAGGTGTCCGGCGTTTCGCTCATGATCAGTGCACCTTGAAGTAGTCGAAGGGTTCTTTGCAGTCGTTGCAGACCCACAGGGCCTTGCAGGACGTGGACCCGAAGCGGGTCATCTCGCGGGTGTCCAGGGAGCTGCAGTGCGGGCACTTCACGGCCAGGCTCAGCCGCACCGGTCCGGAGTTGTGGCCGGCGGCCGTGCGCCCGGTGGGCGGGGCGATGCCGTACTCGCGCAGCTTGGCCTGGCCCTCGGGGGACATCCAGTCCGTGGTCCACGCCGGGCGCAGCACCTGCACCACGCGCACGTTCTCGTACCCGGCGGCGGTGACCGCGGCTTCGAGGTCCGCGGCCATGGTGTCCATGGCGGGGCAGCCGGAGTAGGTGGGGGTGATGACGACGACGTTCTCGCCCTCCCCGGCCACGGCGTCCCGCAGCACCCCGAGGTCCTCGAGCGTGAGCACGGGGATCTCGGGGTCGCACACGGTGGCGGCGACGTCCCACAGGGCGGCGTCGCGCGCGTCGTCCGGGCGCCGGGAGGGCCCCAGGGGGACCTCCCGGGGCGCCACGCCGCCCGTGGGCGGCAGCGAACGGGGCGGAACGCGGGAGAACACGGTGCTCACCACGTGGCGCCGGGATGCTGGCGGGCGAGCCACTGCATCTCGGCGAGGATGTACCCGCGGTACTCGGAGTAGGAGCCGTCACGCGGTGCGGCGGAGAGCCGGGCCTGGGCCACGTTCGGAACCTCGAGCTCGGCCTCCGCCAGCAGGGCGGTGATGCGGTCCATGGTCCGCTCGCGCAGGCTGGAGGGCCGCACGGCGATGCCCTCGAGCACGTCGTGCAGGGGCTCGTCCGCGAACAGCTCGTCCAGGTAGGGCCACATGTAGTAGAGCCCCTCCTGGATGCGCCGCTTGGACTCCTCGGTGCCGAGGCCCAGGCGCAGAATCCACTGGGCGGCGTGGTCCTGGTGGTACTCGACCTCCTTCAGCGCCTTGTCCGCGATCGCGGCCAGGGTCTGGTCCGTGGAGGACTGCAGCGCCGAGTAGAGCTCGTACTGGTAGAAGGAGAACAGCAGCTGGCGCGCGATGGTCTGGCCGAAGTCCCCGTTCTCCCGCTCCACGAGGCGCACGGAGCGGAACTCCTCCTCGTTGCGGAAGTACGCGAGCTCGTCCTCGGTCTTCCCCCACGCGGAGCCCGCGTAGGTCAGCAGGAAGCGTGCGTGGCCGATGAGGTCCAGCGCGATGTTGCCGAGCGCGATGTCCTCCTCGAGCTCGGGGGCCCGGGAGATCCACCAGCCCAGGCGCTGGGACAGCATCAGGGCGTCGTCGCCGAGGCGCAGGGCGTACTGGGCCACGGCCTCGGAGGCCTTGCCGCCGGTCTCCGCGATCTCCTCGGCGGTGATCGCGTCACCCGCGGACTGCTTGGTGGCGGAGTCGTGGGAGGCGAACGCGCTCACAGGTGCTTCACCCCTTCGCTCTTGGTGTAGTACGTGGCGTGGCGGTAGCTCTTGCCCTGCGCGGACTCGAAGTAGCCGCCCTTGGAGTCCGGGTCCGAGGCCGTGATGGCGTCCGCGGGGACCACCCACACGCTCGTGCCCTCGTTGCGCCGGGTGTAGAGGTCACGCGCGTTGCGCACGGCCATGGTGGCGTCCGGTGCGTGCAGGGAGCCCGCGTGCACGTGGGACAGCCCGCGCGAGGAGCGCACGAAGACCTCCCACAGGGGCCAGTTGCCGGTCTGGTTCTCGCTCATGCTCGGGCTCCGATCAGCTCGGCGGAGCCGCGGCCCGCCACCACGGTGGTCTCGTCGATCTCCACGCCGGCCTCGGGGGACGACGTCGCCGCCTCCGCCTCGGCGGCCTGGCGCGCCTGCCGCTGGGCGTAGGCCTCGGCCGCCTCGCGGACCCAGGCGCCGTTGGCGTGGGCCTCGCGGCGGCGCTTCATGCGCTGCACGTTGCACGGGCCGGAGCCCTTGATCACGGACATGAACTCGTTCCAGTCCAGCTGGCCGTAGTCGTAGTGGCCGCGGGCCTCGTTCCACTTCAGGTCCGGGTCTGGCAGGGTCAGGCCCAGGGCCTCGGCCTGCGGGACGATCATGTCCACGAAGCGCTGGCGCAGCTCGTCGTTGGAGAAACGCTTGATGTTCCACTGCATGGACTGCTGCGAGTTGGGGGAGTCGGCGTCCGGGGGGCCGAACATCTGCAGGGCGGGGCCGTAGAAGCGGTTCACGGCGTCCTGCGCCATCTGCTTCTGGGCCTCGGTGCCGTGGGAGAGCTCGTAGAGGATCTCCCAGCCCTGGCGCTGGTGGAAGGACTCCTCCTTGCAGATGCGCACCATCGCGCGGCCGTACGGGCCGTAGGAGGCGCGGCACAGGGGCACCTGGTTGCAGATCGCGGCACCGTCCACGAGCCAGCCGATGGCGCCCATGTCCGCCCAGGTGCGGGCCGGGTAGTTGAAGATCGAGGAGTACTTGGCCTTGCCGCTCAGCAGCTGCTCGTTGAGCACGGAGCGCGGGGTGCCCAGCGTCTCCGCGGCGGAGTAGAGGTACAGCCCGTGGCCGGCCTCGTCCTGGACCTTGGCCATCAGCACGGCCTTGCGCTTGAGGCTCGGGGCGCGGGTGATCCAGTTGGCCTCCGGCTGCATGCCGATGATCTCGGAGTGCGCGTGCTGGGAGACCTGGCGGGTCAGGCTCTTCCGGTAGGCCTCCGGCATCCAGTCCCGGGGCTCCACGCGGGAGTCCTCGCTGATGAGGTGCTCGAAGTGCTGCTGCTCGGCGGTGGGCTCCGCCTGCTCCGCAGAGGTGGTCTGCTCAGTCATGGTGTGTGTCCTCGGTTCGCGGGTGAGATGGGAGCGGAGGATGAACTCTGTACGCTGCCGGCAATAATAACTGACCGCTCGTTCAGAATATAGGCCCCCGGTGTGGTCGTCAACACATTTTCCGCCCGGCAGGCAGGAGGTCGCCAATGGCCCGGCAGGGGTGACGACGGCGCCGTGGAGCCGCGAAACTGGTTGACACACGTCACATTTCGCGGTTACCTACTGACCGATCGTTCAAAAAATCTGAGGAGCACCCCCGTGCCACACCATCCCGTCCTCACCGGCGACCGCGCCTCCGAGTGGCTGGGGATCACCGTGCAGCGCGCGGACCCCGGGCACTGCGTGATCTCCATGCCCGTGCGGGAGGAGATGCTCAACGGCTTCGGCATCGTGCACGGCGGGATGATCTTCGCGCTCGCGGACTCGTGCTTCGCCATGACGTGCAACGACCCCGATCCGGACGGCACCTCCATGACCGTGGCCCAGGGCGTGGACATCAACTTCCTCAGCTCGGCCCACCCGGGCCAGACCCTCGTCGCGGAGGGCCGCCAGATCGCCACCACCGGGCGCAGCGGCCTGTGCGACATCACCGTCTCCACCCAGGGCGGGGACGTCGTCGCCCAGTTCCGCGGCCGCAGCCGCACCGTGCCCCTTCGCCAGAAAGCGTGAACCCATGACGTCGTGCTCCGTGCCCAACCCGTACCACCCCGTGGCCTCCGAGGACTCCTCGCAGCCGGACCCCGAGGAGCTGATGAGCCGGGACCAGATCGAGGAGCTGCAGACGGAGCGCCTGAACTGGACCCTGCACTACGCGTACGAGAACGTGCCCGCCTACAGGGAGCTCTTCGACGAGCACGGGGTGCACCCGGACGACTTCCGGGAGCTCGAGGACCTCGCGAAGTTCCCGTACACGGACAAGGAGTTCCTGCGCAAGGCCTACCCGTTCAAGTCCTTCGCCACGCCCATGTCCGAGATCCGGCGCATCCACGCGTCGTCGGGCACCACCGGGCAGCCCACCGTGGTGGCCTACACGGAGGAGGACCTGCAGACGTGGGGGACCCTCGTGGCACGCTGCTTCCGCCTCTCGGGCATGAAGCCCGGGGACAAGGTGCACAACGCGTACGGCTACGGGCTGTTCACCGGCGGGCTGGGCGCCCACTACGGTGCGGAGCGCCTGGGGTGCGCCGTGATCCCGATGTCCGGAGGGCAGACGGAGAAGCAGGTGCAGCTCATCCGGGACTTCGAGCCGCAGGCCATCCTCTCCACCCCCACCTACCTGCTCACCATCGCGGACGGCTTCCGCAAGCTCGGTCTCGACCCGCGGGAGACCTCCCTGAAGCACGCGGTGCTCGGGGCGGAGCCGTGGACCGAGGAGATGCGCCACGAGATCGAGAAGACCTTCGACATCACGGCGTGCGACATCTACGGCCTCTCCGAGGTCATGGGCCCCGGCGTGGCCGGCGAGTCCTGCGAGACGAAGGACGGCTCGCACATCTGGGAGGACCACTTCCGTCCCGAGATCATCGATCCCTTCGACGACACCGTGCTGCCCACCGGCCGTCCCGGTGAGCTGGTCTTCACCGCGCTGACCAAGCAGGCGTTGCCGATCATCCGCTACCGCACGCACGACCTCACCCGGCTGCTGCCCGGCACCGCCCGCCCCGGCCACCGGCGCATGGGCCGGATCACGGGGCGCTCGGACGACATGATCATCCTGCGCGGCGTGAACCTGTTCCCGTCGCAGATCGAGGAGCTCGCGCTGAAGATCCCGGCGCTGTCCCCGCACTTCACGCTGGAGATCACCCGGCCGCACCGCATGGACCAGATGACCATCCACATCGAGCGCCGCGAGGACGCCACCCGCGAGGAGGCGGAGGAGGGCGGTCGTCGGCTGCTGCACGAGATCAAGACGAAGATCGGCTCCAGCGCCACGATCGACATCGCCGAGCCGGACACCCTGGCCCGTTCCTCCGGGAAGCTGCGGCGCGTGTACGACCACCGCGACAAGTGAGTTCCGGCGTTGCCGGGGGCCGCTGCGGCGGTGGAGCCCAGGTGACGAGCCGGTAACCTGAGGTTCTCCGTTCCCGACAGCCCGACAGAAGGTCGAGGTCCCCGTCCATGCCCCCCGCGAGCACTTCCCCCGCCTCCGACGACGCCGCGGCGGCCCCCAAGCGGGGCCGTCCCGGGTACGACCGCGAGACCCTGCTGTCCGTGTGCGTGGACGTCTTCAACCGCTACGGCTACGACGCCACCTCCATGGGGACCCTCTCCAAGCACCTGGGGATCTCCAAGTCCGCGATCTACCACCACGTGGAGTCCAAGGAGGCGATCCTCGGCCAGGCCCTGGACCGTGCGCTGGACTCGCTGGAGGCGGTTTTCGAGTCCGTGCTGGCCTCGGACCACGGGCCGGTTAACAAGCTCGAGGCGATCCTCGACGGCTCGGTGCGGGTGCTCGTGGACCAGATGCCCTACGTGACCCTGCTGCTGCGGCTGCGCGGGAACTCGGAGGTCGAGGAGGCCGCGCTGCAGCGCCGTCGCACCCTGACCCGCACGGTGGAGGACCTGGTGCGCGAGGCACAGGAACTGGGGGAGCTGCGCACGGACATCTCCGGGAAGTCCGCGCCGCGTCTGATGCTGGGCATGGTCAACTCGATCGTGGACTGGTACCAGCCCGGCCGCTCGGGCACGGTGGACCAGCTCGCGGACACCGTGGTGACGATGGTCTTCTCGGGCCTGCGAGCGTAGCCGCCGTCGAGCGCTCCCAGGGGACGGCATGGAAAGGTGACGCCATGGAATTCTCCCGATCACGGTCCATCGACCGTGCCGCGCTGATCCGCCTGTACGACGCCGTGGGGTGGAGTTCCTACACGCGTCGCCCCGAGGACTTCGGGCCGATGATCGAGAACTCCTGGCTGGTGCTCTCCGCCTGGGAGGCGGCCGAGCTCGTGGGGCTGGTGCGTGTGGTGGGCGACGGTGCCACCGTGGCGTACATCCAGGACCTCCTGGTGGATCCGGCGCACCAGCGTGGTGGGGTAGGGCGGGCCCTGCTGGAGCAGGTCCTGACCGAGACCGGGCACATCCGTCAGACGTACATCACCACGGACGATCCCCTCTGGAACCGCCACGTGGTGAAGCTCTACCGCTCCCTGGGGTTCCGCCCCACCTCGGACCTGGGCTGCACCACGCTCGCCATCATGCGTTGACGTGGGCCCTGTTCACGGGATGGGGGCGCAGATGTCAGTCCTCCGTGCCTTCGTACTCGAGGATGTATTCGCTGAAACCAGGAGCGGTGAAAGACAGCAGGCCTCGCCCAGGGGAATCCAGGATGCCCTTGTCCATGAGGGATCGCCGGGCCATGCTGATCGCGGTGGTCGGCTTCCCGAGTGATGCGGCAACATCGGCCCTGCGCGGAGTGGGGCTCGTCTGCTGCGCCACTGCACGGAGGAGGTCTCGTTCCGCGGGTGTGGCCTTGCCCCACCTCGTGCGGTAGAAGACGTCGAGTTGCTCGAGCACTTCGTCCTCGGAAGCCTCGACGGCGCCCGCCGTGATCGTCCCCCCGGGGTCGGGGGAACCCGCGGCCTCCCACGCGGCGTGCGCCCAGAGCTGGAGAAAGTGCGGGTAGCCGTTCGCTCGGTCCAGGACCGCCTCGACGGCCCGGTGGTGCCATGAGACCTCGAGACCCTCGGCGGGTCCGGAGAGAGCCTCGTACGCGGCCTCCCGGCTGAGATCCTTCAAACGGATGAACTCGAAGCGCTCACCGAAGGTGGCGGCATCCGTGACTACGTCTGAGGTGTGGCCGAGTCCGGCGGCGATCAGAGTGGCAGGCAGGTCATCGCCCTCCTGGGACCGGAGATGCTGCCACGCATATGCCAAGGCCTTCAGCGCGATGCGATCGGCTGCTTGGAGTTCATCGATGAAGATTGCCAGGCCTCCACCTTTCTTGTGCAGCGCGCTTGCAGTGGCGCCGATCAGCGCTTCGAGTGCCTGCCCGGGTGCCTCGACGGATGTTGGGCGCTGGCCCGGACCGCTGCTCACGCCGAGCCCCGGAATGCTCAGGGAGAATTCGAGGTTCCGAACCAGTGCCGCGATCTCCTGTGCGGCCGAGGAGTGCCACGTCCTGGTCAGCCTCTGCAGTTCCGCGGAGAGCACCGGCAGGAGACCGGCATCACCGGCGGTGATCCAGACCGTTGCCAGCCCCCGTTCGCGCGCGACTTTCTGCGCGTATCTCAACAGGGAGGTCTTCCCTACCCCTCGGCTCCCCACGTATACGCGGGGGCGAGCGATGAACGCGCCTTCGTCCGCGACATGCTGCATCTGGGAACGCAGGCGTCGCATGTGCGTTTCCCGTCCGGGAAGGAACGTCGTGACCTCGCCAGGCGTGTAGGGAGAGCGCTGCATGGATAATCCTTTATAGAAGCAGGTCAACTATAAAGAAGTATAGGGAGCGTTGCCCACTGCCGGCCCTTTCCATATCCACCAGGACCACGGGCCAGTTCTGTGGAGGGCCAGCGCCGTCGGCGCCTCGAATGATCGGCCGCTCAGGCCTCCGACACCTGCCACTGCTTGGCGACCAGCGTGAGGACGTCGTAGGTGGCCACGATCTCGTCGTTCTGGTTGGTGAGGCGGGCGTCCCACGCCACCTCGCCGTACTCGTCCGTGACGCGCGGCGTGATCTTCTTGGCGGTCAGGGTGACCCGGATGGCGTCGTCGTAGGTGACCGGGGTGATGAAGCGCAGGTTCTCCAGCCCGTAGTTGGCGAGCACGGGCCCCGGTGCGGGCTCCACGAACAGCCCGGCGGCCCAGGAGACCAGCAGGTAGCCGTGGGCCACGCGGCGCGGGAAGAACGGGTTGGCCGTGGCGGCCTCCTCGTCCGTGTGCGCGTAGAACGTGTCCCCGGTCTTCTCCGCGAACTCCAGGATGTCCTCGAGCCTCACGGTGCGCAGGTCCGAGACGAACTGGTCGCCGATCTGCAGGGTCTCCAGCGACTTCCGGAACGGGTGCTCGCCGGTGCCGTTCTCCACGTCCTCGCGGGTCACGGTGTTGGCGCTCGCGCCCCAGTGCCACTGCCCGGTGATCCCGGTCAGCAGGTCCGGGGAGCCCTGCACGGCGGTGCGCTGCATGTAGTGCTTCACCGCGCGCACGCCACCCAGCTCCTCGCCGCCGCCCGCGCGGCCGGGGCCGCCGTGGACCAGGTGCGGCACGGGGGAGCCGTGGCCCGTGGAGGTCCTGGCGTCGTCGCGGTCCAGGAAGAGCACGCGCCCGTGGTACGCGCCGATCCCGGAGGCGAACTGCGCCGCGAGCTCGGGGGAGTGGGTGCAGACAGTGGCCACCAGGGAGCCGCCGCCGAGCGCGGCGATCTGCACGGCGTCCGCCACGTCCCCCGAGTAGCCGAGCACGGAGGTGACCGGGCCGAACGCCTCGACCTCGTGCACGGCGGGGGTGCGGGCGTCGTCGAACGAGAGCACGGTGACGGGGAAGAACGCGCCGTGCTGGGGCACGGAGGAGAGCTCCTCGGGTCCGCCCAGCTCCACGGTGGCGCCGGCGTCGATCAGGGTGCGCACCGAGCGCAGCACCTCGAAGTACTGGTCCTCCGATGCGAGCGGGCCCACGGTGGTGGCGGTGTCCCGCGGGTCCCCGACGACGGCGCGCTGGGCCACCCGCTCGCGGATCGCCGCGACCACGGCGGCCTTGAGCTGCTCCGGCACGATCACCCGGCGGATCGCGGTGCACTTCTGCCCGGCCTTGGCGGTGATCTCCAGGACCACGGACTTCACGAACGCCTCGAACTCGGGGGAGTCCTCGGTGACGTCCGGGGCCATGATCGCGGCGTTCAGGGAGTCGGTCTCCGCGGTGAAGCGCACCCCGTTCTCCGCCACGTTGGTGTGGCCGCGCAGGGAGCGGGCCGTGGCCGCCGAACCCGTGAACGCCACGTGGTCGCGGGCGTCCAGGTGGTCCAGCAGATCCCGGGCGGAGCCGGAGATCAGCTGCAGAGACCCCTCGGGCAGCAGCCCGGAGTCCAGCATGAGCCGCACGCACGCCTCGGTGACGTAGCCGGTGGGGGTTGCAGGCTTCACGATGGTGGGCACCCCGGCGATGAACGCGGGCGCGAACTTCTCGAGCATGCCCCACACGGGGAAGTTGAACGCGTTGATCTGCACGGCCACGCCGGGCAGCCGGGTGTAGACGTGCTCGCCCAGGAACGAGCCGTCCCGGGAGAGCTGCTCCACGGCACCGTCCACGACCACGTTCGCGTTCGGCAGCTCGCGGCGACCCTTGGAGGAGAACGTGAAGAGGGTGCCGATGCCGCCGTCGACGTCGATCAGGTGGTCCTTCGCGGTGGAGCCGGTCGCGTAGGAGAGCTCGTACAGCTGCCCCTTGTGCTCCCCGAGGTGCTGGGCGAGCTGCTTGAGGATCAGCGCGCGGTCGTGGATGCGCAGCTGCCCCAGCGAGGCCTGCCCCACGGTGCGGGCGTACTCCACGGCACCGGCGGTGTCGAGGCCGTCCGTGCTCACGCGGGCCACCAGCTCGCCGGTGGTGGCGTCCTTCACGTCCGTGACCTTCTGCGGATCGTCCGGGCGCCACCACTGGCCCCTCACGAAGCTGGGCAGGATCTGCGGGGCGCTGGTCTCGGGCGCCTGGGTCTGGGTGCTCACGCTGGGTCCTCCGGGTGTCGAGGCGGTAGCCGAACGATCGGTCAGTATTTGGTCCAGGATAACCTTAGGTCACACAGAGTCACCATGGCCGTTCGGCCCGGTCCACCGGGCCCGACGGCGCCGCGGCACCCTGCCCGCGCGGGCGCGCGGGCGGCGTCGTGCCACCACCACGAGGAGTGAACATGCACGAGGACCCGACCCCCGCGGACGCACGCGTGGAGAACCGGCGGCGCGCGGCGTCGTCCGACGAGCAGAAGGGCAGGCCCTTCGACGCCCTGAACCTCGAGCTGGGCGAGCTGGACCGCAAGATGGGCGTGGAGGTGGAGGAGCGCTCCGCCGAGCGGGTCGTCGCCACCATGCCCGTGGAGGGCAACAGGCAGTCCCTCGGGCTGCTGCACGGCGGCGCGTCCGTGGCGCTGGGCGAGATGCTTGGCTCCTGGGCCGCCGTGATCCACGGCTCCACGATGGGCAAAGTGGCCGTGGGTGTGGACATCAACGCCACCCACCACTCCTCCGCCACGAGCGGCCGGGTGCGCGGCGTGGCCACAGCCATCCGCCTGGGCCGCACCATGACGAGCCACGAGGTGGTCATCACCCACATCGACACCGGCCGCAGGCTGTGCACGGTGCGCATCACCAACTACCTCAAGGACGCGCCCTCGGAGTAGCCGCGGCGGCTGTTCCCCGCGCACGGAAGAACCGCCCCGGCGGCCGCGTCATGGTGCGGTGCCGGGGCGGTTCTGTGTCCGCCGGAGGGCTGAGGAGACCCCTCCATCACCCGCGGATGAGGTGAACGCGGAGGCCGGGTGCCCGGAGTTCGTTGGCCTCGGTGACCGTGCACCGGCCTCCGCGAATCTGTGTCAGCGCTGCCGCGCGGGGCGGATCAGAACTGGGCGCTCTCGGTGGAGCCCTTGAGGGCGATGGTCGAGGAGTTCGGGTTGACCACCTGGGAGACCAGGTCGAAGTACCCCGTGCCCACCTCGCGCTGGTGGCGGGTGGCGGTGTAGCCGCGCTCCTCGGCGGCGAACTCGCGCTCCTGCAGCTCCACGTACGCCGACATCTGGTTGCGGGCGTAGCCGTGGGCCAGGTCGAACATCGAGTAGTTCAGGGCGTGGAAGCCCGCCAGGGTGATGAACTGGAAGCGGTAGCCCATGGCGGCCAGCTCGCGCTGGAACTTGGCGATGGTGTCGTCGTCCAGGTGCTTCTTCCAGTTGAAGGACGGCGAGCAGTTGTACGCCAGCATCTGGTCCGGGAACTCCTCGTGCACGGACTCCGCGAACTTGCGGGCCAGCTCGAGGTCCGGCGTGCCGGTCTCCATCCAGATGAGGTCGGAGTACGGCGCGTACGCCTTGGCGCGGGCGATGCAGGGCTCGATGCCGTTGCGGACCTTGTAGAAGCCCTCCGCGGTGCGCTCGCCGGTGATGAACTCGGCGTCCTGCTCGTCGATGTCCGAGGTGATCAGCGTGGCCGCCTCGGCGTCCGTGCGGGCGATGATGATGCTGGGGACGTCCTCCACGTCCGCCGCCAGGCGGGCCGCGTTGAGGGTGCGGATGTGCTGCTGGGTGGGGATCAGCACCTTGCCGCCCAGGTGGCCGCACTTCTTCTCGGAGGCCAGCTGGTCCTCCCAGTGCACACCCGCCGCACCGGCGTCGATCATGGACTTCATGAGCTCGAACGCGTTGAGCGGTCCGCCGAAGCCGGCCTCCGCGTCCGCGACGATCGGCGCCATCCAGTTCTCCACGGTGTGGACGTCCTCGGCGTGCTCGATCTGGTCCGCACGCTTCAGGGCGTTGTTGATCCGGCGCACCACCTGGGGAACCGAGTTCGCCGGGTAGAGGGACTGGTCCGGGTAGGTCTGGCCCGCCAGGTTGGCGTCACCGGCCACCTGCCAGCCGGAGAGGTAGATGGCCTTCAGGCCCGCCTTGACCTGCTGGACCGCCTGGTTTCCGGTCAGAGCGCCCAGAGCATTGATGTAATCCTCCGAGTTGAGCAGGTACCAGAGGCGCTCCGCCCCGCGGCGGGCGTTGGTGTGCTCTTCTCGAAAGGAGCCCTGCAGACGCAGGACCTCCTCGGGCGCGTAGTCACGGGTCACACCCGCCCAGCGCGGGTTCTCCTCCCAGTCACGGGCCAGTTCGGCGGCGCTGCGGAGGTTGCTGTTCTCGTTGCTCATCTCGGTCTCCTTTGATCGTTCGAGCCGGCGGCCTCGGTGGAAGCTCCGCACGGGTAACTTGATGTGTTCCACTTTTGCCGGGATCTGCACCCCCGCCTAGAGGTTTTTCCGATGAAGAAATGGATTTCTTCACGCCTGAGGAAAATCTGTCTAAAATTGGACTATGACCCCGGACACAGGACCCCGTAGGCGCCGTCGCACCGTCGACGCCGCTCCCATCCCCTCCGCGACCGAGCGCACCGCTCCCGCGGGGAACGGGAGGACGGGTGCTCGCGGTGGCCGCGCGGCGTCGTCGTCCCCGGACGTGCCGCCCGAGGAGTCGGGGGATCCGGCGGACCCGATCGTGCTGGGCCGGCGCATCCGCTACCGCCGCAAGCGGCTGCGGATCACGCTGGAGGAACTGGCGCGCACCGCGGGGATGGCACCGTCCGCGCTGTCCCTGATCGAGAACGGCAAGCGCGAGCCCAAGCTCAGCGCGCTGTCCGCGATCGCCGCGGCCCTGGACATGGGCGTGGAGCAGCTGCTCGGCTCCAAGGCACCCTCCCGGCGCATGGAGCTGGAGATCCAGGTGGAGCGGGTGCAGCGCGGGCCCATGTACTCCGCGCTCGGGCTGCCCACGGTGCGGGTGGGGCCGGGGATGAGCACCGAGACCCTCGAGGCGCTCGCCGCGCTGCAGCAGCAGCTCGGGCAGCGCCTCGAGGAGCAGGCCGCCACCCCGGAGGAGGCCCGGCGTGCCAACACGCAGCTACGGGCCCGCATGCAGGGCGTGAACAACTACTTCGAGCGGATCGAGACCATGGCCGCGGAGCTGCTCGCCGCCATCCGGCACACCGGCGGGCCGCTGTCCGAGCACCACATCTCCCGGCTGGTGGAGCACGTGGGCTTCGAGATCCACCAGGTCCCGGACCTGCCGCACTCCACGCGCTCCGTCACGGACCTGCGCAACCGGCGCTTCTACCTGCCCGCCAGCACGGCCGGCGGATCCCCGTGGTCCGTCCTGCTGCAGGCGGTGGGCCACCACCTGCTGGGGCACGGGCGGCCCGCGAACTACGGCGAGTTCCTGGAGCAGCGGGTGGAGACCAACTACTTCGCCGCCGCGCTGATGATCCCCGAGGCCTCGGCGGTGGACCTCCTGGCCCGGGCCAAGTCCCAGCGGGAGCTGTCCGTGGACGACCTGCGGGACGCGTTCGCGGTCTCCCACGAGACGGCCGCCCACCGCATGACCAACCTGATGACCCACCACTTCGAGATCCCCACGCACTTCGAGAAGGTGCACTCCTCCGGGATCATCCACAAGGCGTGGCAGAACGACGGCCTCCAGTTCCCCACGGACCACAGCGGTGCGGTGGAGGGCCAGCGGGCGTGCCGGTTCTTCTCCGCGCGCCAGGCCTTCTCCGGGACCAACCGGCTGCTCTCGCACTTCCAGTACACGGACACCCCGCACGGCACGTTCTGGTGCTCCGCCCGTGTGGAGGGCTCCGAACACGGCGAGTTCTCGATCTCCTTCGGGGTGCCCTACGAGCACGTGAAGTGGTTCCGGGGCCGGGCCACGAACTACCGGCGCACCTCCACCTGCCCGGACCCGGCGTGCTGCCAGCAGCCCTCGCCCGCGCTCGCGGAGCTGTGGGACGGGCAGGCGTGGCCCTCCGCCCGCCCGGCCACCCACATGCTCGCCGCGATGCCCGCTGGCGCGTTCCCCGGCGTGGACGAGACGGAGGTGTACCGCTTCCTGCAGCGCCACGCTCCGGCCGTTGAACTCGATTCGGACCTCGCGTAACGTCCGTCACGTTCCTACTGCCGCGTAGGTCGCCGTGGTCGCGGTGCGGGGCGCTCTTGCGCAGCGCGCCGCCCATCCGACGACGACGCCGCGCGGCCCCCTTGTCCGCGACGAAAGGCCAGTGCCATGTCCATCTCCACGTGCGACCTCTACGACGAGCGCGGCGACGAGCTGCAGTCCGTGACCACCCAGTTCATCTCGGTGGGCGGCGTCCACCAGTTCACCGGCCCCATCCGCACGGTGCGCTGCTTCGAGTCCAACGTGGACGTCAAGAAGCTCGTGGCCACCCCCGGTGACGGTGCGGTGCTGGTGGTGGACGGGCAGGGCTCCATGAACTGCGCGCTGCTCGGTGACAACGTGGCCCGCACCGCCATGGAGAACGGCTGGGTCGGGCTCGTCATCAACGCCCCGGTGCGCGACCGCGTGGAGCTGGGCACCCTGCAGATCGGCGTGAAGGCCCTGGGCACCAACCCCCGCAAGTCCTCGCCCAACGACTTCGGGGAGACGGACGTGATCCTCAACTTCGGCGGTGTCACCTTCCGCCCCGGCAAGACGCTGTGGGCGGACGAGGACGGGATCCTCGTCGAGCGCTGAGCCCGGCGCGGCCCCATGAGGACGGCGCTGCAGCCCCGTGGTCCGGCGGTCGCACGGCTGTCGTTGGGCGCCCGAACCGCTGGAGGCCCGGTCCCTGACCGCGCGAGTGCGCGAGCACCAGGACGCACAGACGCCGCACGTGAAGGGCGCGACCCCCCGAGGGGTCGCGCCCTTCACTGCTGCCCCCACGACGTCGTGACGGCCCCGTGCCTACTTGCTCTCGACGAAGGTGGACCCGTTCCAGGTGTACTCGAGGGTCTTGCCCGTGGGGGCGCCACCAGAGGTCACGTCCTTGACCAGGATGGTCGGCTCACCGGAGGCGTCGATCCGCAGTCCGGCCGGGTCGGTGGGGAAGGGCGGGATCAGGTTGGCCTCGGGAATGGTGCCGTGCGAGGTGTATCCCTCCTTCGTGGGGGAGATGACCGTGACACCCCTGCTGCTGCTGAGGTACACGTTCCCGTACCGGTCCACAGGGGTGTCTCCCGCGATGTCCCAGACCTGGTCGCCGATCACGGGCGCGGGGCCGAAGGAGACCAGGGTGGTGGCGTCCGGGTTGACCACGTAGTCCACGGCGGTGTCGCCCTGGTACACGGCGTAGCTCGGCTGCTTGCCCTGGGTAGCCGTGTCCGGGTGCATCACCCGCTCGTAGGCGCGGATCTCCATGACACCGAGCGTGGGGTGGTCCATCTGAAACCGGGCCGTCTCCGTGCACACCCCGGCGCAGGGGTCCTCGACCGCGGGCAGCGCGGGCCCGGTGGGGCCGTTGTTCGGCGGCATGGGCGGGGACTGCGCGGGGGGTGCGGAGGGTGCGGGTGCTTCGGGGCCGGCCTCAGCCGTGGGGGCGGCGCTGCCCACTGTCGGAGCTGCGGGGGCCTGGTGGGTCGCCGCCTGGGTGCTCCGCGCGGCACTCGGGGCGCTGCTCGCGGTAGTGGTGGTGCTCGCGGCGGATGACGACGCGGCGTCGGCGGCCTGCGGGGGCTCACTGCTCTGCCCGCAGCCCACGAGCAGCGGGACGGCCAGAACGGCGGTGGTCAGGGTCTTGGTCTTCGTGGAGTACATCTCGTTCACCTCGTCGGTTGGGGAGATCTCTGTGATCGCCAATACATCCACCCTCCCCGGCCACATTTGCGATTGCAACCAGGTGTGACCGAACCGTGACCGGTTTTCGGTCGTCGAAGGTCGTCGAAGGTCGTGTTCCCGGCGGGGTCTCGTGCCCCTGGCCAGAGGGGGCCACGCACGAACGAGGGCGGCTCCGCTACAGCGGGGCCGCCCTCGTGGGAACGTGCGGTGGAGCCGTGACCTACTTCTGGGCCACGAACGTCGAGCCGTCCCAGGTCCAGTCCACGGTCTTGCCGGTGTCCGCGTTGTTGTTGTTCTTGTCCGTGACGTGCTGGACGACCGTGGGCTCACCGGAGGAGTCGATCTTCACGCCCGCGTTCTGGAAGGGGTACTGCGGGTCCTCGGCTCCCGGCATGGTGCCGTGGGAGTCGAAGCCCCCGTCCGAGGGGCTGATGACCGTGACGCCCGAGTTGGAGGAGAAGTACACGTTGCCGTACTTGTCCACGGGGTTCTTGCGGTCCACCTCCCAAAGCTGGCCTCCCATGGCCGGGCCGTTGCCGAACGTGATCACCGAGGAGCTCTCGGGGGAGGACACGTAGCCCACCGGGTTGCCGTTCTGGTAGACGGCGTAGCTCGCACGCTTGCCCTGCGGCGCGGTGTCCGGGGTGATGGTCAGGGTGTAGGCCACCACCTCCATGGGCCCGAACTTCGGGTGGTTGACGGTCGCCCGGGTGGTCTCGTCGCACGTTCCGGCGCACGGGTCCGCGACCGTGGGCAGCGTCGACGAGCCTGCGCCCTCCTGCCCGCCGGTCGCCTCCGGGGCGCTCGCCATGCGTGTCTCGGCGGGGGAAGCGGAGGTGGCGTCCCCGCGCGAGGCGTTCGACGACGTCGTGCCCCGGGCGCTCGGGGTGGCCTCCGACTCCCCGGCGGCCTGGGTCTGGGCCGTGGTCTGGGAGGTCTCCGCCGTGGTTGCCTCGGCGGGCTGGCCACCCTGCCCGCAGCCCGCGAGCAGGGGGAGCGCCACAAGGGCAGTGGTCAGGGTCAGTGTTCGGGTGGAACGCATGTCGTTCACCTCTCGTGGGGCGGTGGTGCTCTCGTGTGGTGGCTGCTGGGCCCCGGCGCTGCTGCGGTGCCGGGGTCGCGGAGCCCGCGCCACGGACGGCTGCGGCGCGAGCTCTCGTGCGGCGGACGCCGTTGCCCCGGCGCGTGCTCCTACTGCGCGCCGGGGCGAGGACGTCACTTCTCCTGGACGAACGTGTTGTTCTCCCACGTCCAGTTCACGGTCTTTCCGGTCTCGGTGCCGTCCTTGTCCACGACCTTCTGGATCACCGTGGGCTGCCCGGCGGCGTCGAGCTTCAGGCCCGCGTGGGAGAACGGGAACTTCGCGTCCTCGGCCGGGGGCATGGTGCCCTGGGAGTCGAAGCCCTTGTCGGTGGGCGTCAGCACGGTCAAGCCGGTGTCGTAGGAGATGTAGACGTTGCCGTACCGGTCCACGGGGTGGTCCTTGCCGACCTCCCACGTCTGTCCGGCCAGTGCCTTGCCGTCGGAGAAGTTGACCACCTTGGTCCCCTCCGGGGAGGAGACGTAGCCCACAGGGTGACCGTTCTGGTACACGGCGTAGCTCGGGACGCCCTCGGACGGCGCCGCGCCTCCCGATGTGATCTGGAGGTACGTGACGATCTCGAGATCGCCGTACTTCGGGTGCTCCACCGGGATCCGTGCGGTCTCGGCGTCCGTGCCGGCCAGCGGGTCCGTCACCTCCGGCAGCGTGGTGCCCGAGCCGGCGGTGTCCTGGGCGGTGGTCTCACCGGTGGTCGTGGCCGCCGGGTCCGCGGTGCTCGCGGCACCGGAGCCGGCCGCGGGAGCCTGCGAGCTCTGGGCCGAGGCGGCCGTGGTGGCGGTCTGCTGCGCCTGCGCCGTCGTCTCTCCGGCCTCGGCGGACTGGGAGGGTTGAGCGCTCTGTCCGCACCCCACGAGCAGCGGGACGGCCACGGCTGCGGCGGTCAGGGTCAGGGTCTTCTTGGACTGCATCTCGATCACCTCTCGATGTGGGAGCTGTCTGTGCTCTCGAACACGCCCCACACTTCACGAGTGTCGTTTGCTAGTGCAACCCCCTGTGATCGAATTGTGATGAAGGGCGGTCCGCCACCCGGGGGTCCCACGTGGCGGGCCGCCATGGGAAAACCGACGCTGACCAGGTGTGATGCGGTCAGCGTCGGGCGGCAACTCTATGAGTAGTCATAGAAACCTTTTCCGGACTTCTTGCCCAGATCGCCGCGTTCCACCATGTCCCGCATGAGCTGCGGGGGAGTGAAACGGGGTCCGAGCTCCTTCTCCAGGTACTCGGCGATGCCCAGGCGCACGTCCAGGCCCACGATGTCCGTGAGCGCCAGCGGCCCCACCGGGTGCTTGTAGCCCAGGACCATGGCGTTGTCGATGTCCTCGGCGGACGCCACACCCTCCTCGACCATGCGGATGGCCTCCAGGCCCAGTGCAACGCCCAGGCGGGACGAGGCGAAACCGGGGGCGTCCTTGACGGTCACGGGGGTCTTGCCGAGGCCCGCAACCCACTGCAGGGTGAGGTCGCGCAGCTCCTGGCCCGTGCGCTCGCCGATCACGATCTCGACGAGCTTGGACGCGGGCACCGGGTTGAAGAAGTGCATGCCGCAGAAGCGCTCCGGGCGCTGCAGCTCCGCGGCGAGCCCGTCCACGGACAGTGAGGACGTGTTCGTGGCGAGCCAGGCACCCTCGGACAGGTTTGCCTCGACCTCCCGGAGGGAGGAGACCTTGAGGTCCCAGATCTCCGGGACGGCCTCGACCACCAGCTCGCAGTTCGCAAAGTCCGCGTAGTCCACGCTGACCGCGAAGTTCTCGGCCCACACGTCCAGGTTGCCGTCGATCTTCCCGCGCTCCAGGGACTTGGCGAGGTCCGACTCCACGCGCTCCTTCGCGGCCTCCGCGGCCTGGGCGTCCACCTCCACCACGGTCACGTGCGCGCCGGAGATCAGGAACGCGTGGGCGATTCCCGCGCCCATGCGGCCCCCGCCCAGCACGCCCACGGTGGAGGGGACGGTTGACGTGGTGCTCTCGGTCATTTCTTGTGCTCCTTCTTGCGGTCCAGGAACGCCTGCATGCGGTCGAACTTGGCCTGGGACTCGAACAGGACGGCCTGCGCAAGCTCGTCCACGTGGGGGTGGGCCTCGCGCGGCATGGCGAAGACCCGCTTGGAGATCCGCACGGCCAGCGGATCCTGTGCGGCGATCCGGTCCGCGAGAGCGTCCGCGGCCGCCAGCAGCTCGGAGGGCTCGTGGATCTCCGTGATCAGCCGGGCCTCCAGGGCCTCCTGCGCGGAGAGGATGCGCCCGGCCATCAGGATGTCCTTGGCCAGGGCCTCACCGGCGAGCTCCTTGAGCCGCCACAGCGCACCGGCCGCGGCGATGATGCCGAGCCCTGTCTCGGGCTGGCCCACCTTCAGGCGGGGCGTGCCGATGCGGAAGTCCGCGGCCCACGCGAGCTCCGCGCCACCGCCCAGGGCGTAGCCGTCCAGGGCGGTAACGACGGGCATGGGCAGCTTGGCGATCCGGTCGAAGATCTGCGAGTTCACCCCGCGCAGGGCGTCCTCGCGGCGCCGCTCGCGCAGCTGGGCGATGTCCGCCCCGGAGGCGAAGATCCCCTTGCCCTTCACCTCGGTGCCGCTGAGCACCATGATCTTCGGCTCGCGCTCCAGGTGCCCGCACACCGTGTGCAGCTCGTCCACCATGACCTCGTCGATGGCGTTGCGCACGTCCGGGCGGTCCAGGGCCACGTGCAGCCGGTCCGGGCGCCCGGTGACGCGCAGGGCCGAGAAGTCCGCGGCCCAGGTGGGCGTCCGCCCGTTCTCGGGGAACGACGGCGCGGCGGCGCCGTCCGCGCGCGGGTCGCGGGCGGCGTCGTCGTGGCTGGGGTTCGTGTCCGTCACGGCCGGATCACACCCGCTCCACGAGCAGAGCCGCGCCCTGGCCCACGCCGATGCACATGGTGGCCAGGCCCTTGGCGGTGCGCTCGCGCTCCATACGACCCATCAGCGTGATCACGATGCGCGAGCCGGACGAGCCGAGCGGGTGCCCCAGGGCGATCGCGCCGCCGTCCCGGTTCACGATCTCCGGGTCCAGGCCGAGACGGCGGATGGAGCCGAGGGACTGGGTGGCGAAGGCCTCGTTGATCTCCACCGAACCGAGGTCGCCCACGTTCCACCCGGCCCGCTCCAGCACTTTCTGCGAGGCCGGGACCGGGCCGAGGCCCATGATCTCCGGGGCGAGACCGGCTGAGGCGCCGTCCACCACGCGCGCACGGGCGGTGAGACCGTACTTGGTCACGGCCCGCTCGCTCGCCACGATCACGGCCGAGGCGCCGTCGTTGAGGGAGGAGGAGTTGCCCGCGGTGACCACGGAGCCGCCCGCGACCACCGGGCGCAGCTTGGCGAGCACCTCGGTGGTGGAGCCCTCGCGGGGGCCCTCGTCCGTGTCCACCACGGTGACCGCGCCCTTGCGGCCCTTGACCTCCACAGGGACGATCTCCTTCTCGAAGTGCCCGGCGCGGATCGCTGCCAGCGCCTTCTCGTGGGACTGCGCGGCGAAGGCGTCCGCGTCCTCGCGCGTGATGCCGTCCACGCGCGCGACCTCCTCCGCGGTCTCCGGCATGGAGTAGGTCATCTTGCCGTCCCGGGACAGCGGCCCGTCCAGGAAGGCGGGGTTGGTGAAGCGCCAGCCGATCGAGGTGTCGAACGCGTCCCCGGGCTTGGCGAAGGCGGTGGTCGGCTTGGCCATGACCCACGGCGCGCGGGACATGGACTCCACACCGCCGGCCACCACGATCTCCGCGGCACCGGACTTCACCATCTGGGAGGCGATCGTGATCGCGGACATCCCGGAGGCGCAGAGCCTGTTGACCGTGATGCCGGGAACGGTGTCCGGGTAGCCGTTGAGCAGCCACGCCATGCGGGCCACGTTGCGGTTCTCCTCGCCCGCGCCGTTGGCGTTGCCCAGGATCACCTCGTCCACCAGTGCGGGGTCGATCCCGGCGTCCTCCACCACGGAGCGGATGCACAGGGCGGCCATGTCGTCCGGGCGGACCGAGGACAGTGCGCCGCCGTAGCGGCCCACGGGCGTCCGGGCGCCCCCGACGAGGAAGGCTTGCGGCAGAGAGGACATGGCAACTCCTAGCTGGGAAGGATTACTGACCGATCGTTCACTGCTCAGGTTCCCCGATCGTGTGAGCCACGTCAATCGGTGACGCCCGCACGATGGAGACGAGAAGGCCCGGTATCCGTGGGGATGCCGGGCCTTCTCTCGCGTGGTGCCCCGCGGGCCTGCCTCGAGGGCCGCGGTGCGGGGTGCGCAGGGGCGCGTCAGTGCCGGGGGCGGCGCGCGGAGGTGGCCTCCGGCTCGCCGGCAACGGCGGGGACGCTCTCCCCGGGGTGCGCCTGGACGTACTCCTGGTGCACCTCCGCCACGTGCAGGTCCTTGCCCTGGTCCGACTTCTTCACGAAGCACACCGCGATGAAGGACACCAGGGACAGCAGGGAGATGTAGACGCCGATGGTCCACGCCTGGCCGGTGCGGGCGAGCAGCAGCTCGGCGATCATGGGCGCGAACGCACCGCCGATGATCGAGCCCAGCGCGTAGCCGATCGAGACGCCCGAGTAGCGCACGCGGGCCGGGAACATCTCCGCGTACATGGCCGACTGCGGGCCGTAGGACGGGCCCAGGCCGATGGTCAGCACGAAGATGGCCAGGGCGAACAGCGGCAGGGACGCCGTGTTGAGCAGCCACCACATGGGGACGGCCCACACGATGATGATGCCGTAGCCGATCATGAACGTGCGCCTGCGGCCCACCCTGTCCGACATCCAGCCGCCCAGCATGGTGAAGATGAGCCAGCCGATGCCGCCCACCAGGGAGGCGACCAGGGTCTCCGGCCGGGACATGTGCAGGACCTTGGTGCCGTAGGAGGCGAAGAACGCGATCACCAGGTAGCCCGCGGCGTTGTTGCCGGCGAAGATCAGCGCGGCGAGCAGGACCTCGCGGGGGTTCTTGCGGAACAGCTGGCCCAGGGGCGCGGAGGACTCCTTGGCGCGCTGCTGCATCTCCAGGAACACCGGGGACTCGTCCACCGAGCGGCGGATGAGCCAGCCCACGAAGATCAGCACGATGGAGAACAGGAACGGCACGCGCCAGCCCCAGGACTCGAACTGCTCGGGGGTCAGTGCGGTGCTCAGGCCGAACATGAACAGGGTGGCCATGAGCATGCCGATCGGCACGCCGATCTGCGGGTACGCGCCGAAGAGCCCGCGCTTGTTCACGGGGGCGTGCTCCACGGACATCAGGGCCGCGCCGCCCCACTCGCCGCCGGCGGAGAAGCCCTGCAGGATGCGCAGCAGCACCAGCAGGATGGGAGCGGCGATGCCGATCTTCTCGTAGGTGGGAAGCAGGCCGATCAGCGTGGTGGCCGCGCCCATGCCGAACAGGGTCATCACGAGCGTGACCTTGCGCCCGAAGCGGTCGCCGATGTGCCCCGCCACGATCGCGCCCAGCGGGCGGAAGAGGAAGCTGATGCCCAGGGAGGCCCACGAGACGACCTGCGCGAGCTGCGCGTTCTCCGCCCCGAGCGGGTTGAAGAAGTGCGCGGCCAGGATGAACGCGGCGGCCTGGGCGTAGATGAAGAAGTCGTACCACTCGATGGTGGTGCCCACGAGCGTGCCCGCGAGGACCTTGCGCTCCTCGCGGCTCATGGTGTGGCCCTGCGCGGGCGCTGTGGTGGTTGATGCCATGGTGGATCTCCAGAATCTTCGGACCGGCGTCCGCGGTGCCAGAGGCGGGGGCCTGAATGCAATAACCGACCGATTGGTCTTGAAACGGCAGTGTACGCATGCGTGTGAGCCCGGTCACGTATGTCGTGTATAAAATCGTATATGTTACGACGCCGCTGCGAGGCTTTCCCCGGTGGGACGTTCCCTCCCTGCACCGGCGTGGGCACGCCCGCGACGCCGCGGCAGAACGGGGTCACCACGCACCGCGGGCCCGGCACCCCGTGGAGGTGTCGGGCCCGCGTGACGGCGCGCGCGGCGTCGTCGTCGGTGCTGGAAGAGGCGGAAGGGCTCAGAAGAGGCGCTGCGAGGCGATCCGCGCGCCCTCCACGAGCGACCCGAGCTTCGCGAGCGCGATCTGCGGGTGCAAGCGCCCGCCCAGCCCGCAGTCCGTGGAGGCGATGACGTTCTCGCGGCCCACCACCGAGGCGTACTGCTCGATGCGCTGCGCCACCAGCTCCGGGTGCTCCACGCCGTTGGTCGAGTGGGAGACCATGCCGGGGTAGACCACCTTGCCCTCGGGCAGCTTGTGCTCCTCCCAGACCTTCCACTCGTGGCCGTGGCGGGGACTGGACGCCTCGAAGCTGTAGCCCTGCGCGTTGATGGTGAGCATGAGGTCCACGAGGTACTTCAGCTCCAGGTCCGTGGTGTGCGGGCCGTGCCACGAGCCCCAGCAAAGGTGGAAGCGGATCTGCTCCTGCGGCAGGTCGCGCAGGGCGTGGTTCAGGGCCTCCACGCGCAGCCGGGTGAAGTCCAGGTAGTCCTCCACCGTGGGCTCCGGGTTGATCTGGTCCCAGGACTCGGCGATCGAGGGGTCGTCGATCTGCACGGTCAGCCCGGCGTCCACGATGGCCTTGTACTCCTCGCGCATCACGTCCGCGCAGGCGTAGACCAGTTCCTCGTCCGTGGCGTAGTACTCGTTCTTCACGCGGGCGCAGGAGCCGGGGGACAGTGCGGCGACGAAGCCCTGCGTGGCCCCGTTCAGTGCCATCGCGTCCTTCACGCGGCGGATGTCGCCGGCCACCGCCTCCTGACCCGTGTAGGTCAGCGGGCCCGTGATCTTGGGCTGCGAGACCGTGTTGCGGTGCGCCAGCACGCCCGCCGTGGGGTCCTCGTAGGCGTCCCGGAAGCGCTCGCGGTCGCGGCGGTCGGGGAAGCTCGTGAGCACGATGTGCCCCGGGCTGGAGCGGTGCTTCTCCGCGTCGTTCCAGCGGTCCTCGTCCGTGGGGGTCAGCCCGCCCAGGCGGTGGAACGAGTAGTTCCACCAGGCCCCGTAGTCCACGGCGCCGGACGTGGTGTGGCCGTACTCGCCGTCGTTGACGATGTCGATGCCGATCTCGCGCTGGGTGCGCACGATCTCCTTGACCCCCTCGTCGAGCGCCTCGCCCAGCTGGGGGAGGTCGATCTCGCCCGCCTGGAAACGGTTGTTGGCCTCCAGCAGCTCGGGCGTGCGGGGCAGCGAGCCCACGTGGGTGGTCTGGATGCGGTCGGTGTTGTGGGGCATGGGGTGGTGCGTCCTTTCCATCGGTTCTGGCATTAGCACCGGGGGTGATCCGGTTGCTGCGGCTTCGACGAGCCAGATCTCTCGGCCGCTCTGGATGGTTGCCCCTCCATCCAACAGCACGCGGAGGTGGGCGGGCGAATCATGGCGGGCCTGTGGCGCACTCTCGGCGGACGACGACGTCGCCCGGGCCGTGTGCGAGCCTCGTGCGGGGCGGGCTACGACGTCGCTCGGCCCGTGCGCAGTGCCGTGCTGAGCCTGTGTGCCTGGTCCAGCAGCGCGGTGCCCAGCTGCTGCTGCCGCGGCGGGCGGAAGCGGGACTCGATCCCCGTGAGGGACAGCGCGTAGCGGGGCTGGCCGGAGGCGTCGAAGACCGCGGCGGCCATGCCCCACGAGCCCTCCACGATCCGCCCCGGGTTCAGGGACCAGCCGTGCTCGCGGACCTGGGCCACGAGACCGCGGACGTGGGCGTCGTCGTGCTGGGGGCCGAGCTCACTGCGGCGCTCGCGGGTGGCGGCGAGCGCGCCCTCCAGCTGCTCGTCCGGGAGGTGGCCGAGGATGGCCAGCCCCGCGGAGGCGACGCCCAGGGGCAGTCGCAGGCCCTCGTGCAGGACGTGCGAGCGGACGGGGAACGAGCCCTCGGCGCGTTCGAGGCAGATCACCTCGTCCCCGCGGCGGGCGGAGAAGAACGCGGACTCGCCGGTGGCCTCGGCGAGGCGCCGCAGGTGCGGGGTGGCGAGGTCCTGCGCCGGGTAGCGCTGAGCGGTCACCGCCCCCAGGATGGTCAGCTCGAAGCCGAGCGCCCAGCGACCGGTGTCGTCCCGGTCGAGCAGTCCCTCGTGGGCCAGTGCGGTGAGCAGGCGGTGGGCGGTGGGGCGGGTGAGCCCCGTGCTGCGGGCGACCTCGGCGGTGCCAGCGGTTCCCGCGGCGGCCACGGCCTGCAGCACCGCGGCGACCCGTCCGACCACCTGGGTGCCCGACGTCGCTGCGGCCCGCGACGTCGTCGCCCGCGCCCGTTCCGCGCCGCCCGGCTGCTCCGCCGCTCTCGCCATCGCCGTCTCCTCTGCCCGCCAGGCCCCGCTTGTCCACGATGTGGACGATCAACCGCCAGTTTTCCAGAATGTGGCCCGTTCCGCGACACATCACGGGTTTCTTTGACCAGGATGTGAACCGTTCCTACTCTGAGAGGCAGATCACAGGGCACACAATCCGGAAAGGGTGGCCATGTCCAAACTCAGGGACGACGTCACCGGCCTGCTGGCGGAGACGCTGCGGGACGGCATGACCCTCGCGGTGGGAGGGTTCGGTCTCTCGGGCATTCCGCGGGACCTCATCGAGTCGGTGCGGGACAGCGGCGTCAAGGACCTCACCGTGGCCTCCAACAACATGGGTGTGGACGGCAAGGGTCTCGGGCTGCTGCTCGAGAACCGGCAGGTCTCCAAGGTGCTCGCCTCCTACGTGGGGGAGAACAGGGAGTTCGCGCGCCAGTTCCTGGAGGGCGAGCTGGAGGTGGAGTTCACTCCGCAGGGCACCCTCGCGGAGCGGCTGCGCGCCGGTGGGGCAGGGATCCCCGCGTTCTACACGGCCACCGGGGTGGGCACCCCCGTGGCGGAGGGCAAGCCCACCGCCGAGTTCGACGGGCGCACCTACGTGCAGGAGCGCGGGATCGTGGCGGACGTGGCGCTCGTGCACGCCTGGCGTGGGGACACGGACGGCAACCTGGTCTACCGGCGCACCTCCCGCAACTTCAGCCCGGTGTGCGCGGCCTCCGGGAGAGTCACGTTCGCGGAGGTCGAGGAGGTGCTGGCTCCCGGCGAGCTGGACCCGGACCACATCGTGACCCCCGGCGTGTACGTGCAGCACGTGGTGCGGTACTCCGGGGCGCCCAAGGAGATCGAGCAGCGCACCACGCGGCCAAGGCCCGCGGGCGACGTCGTGCCCTCGGTGAAGGATCCGCGCTCGCCAGGCGGCGGGACAGAAGGGCGGCCCACCGCGGGCCGACGCACGGAAGGGGACGCGGCATGAGCTGGACGCGCGACGAGATGGCGGCCATCGCGGCGTCGGAACTGGCCGACGGCGACTACGTGAACCTGGGCATCGGCATCCCCACCCTGGTGGCGAACAACCTGCCGCCCGGGGTGAGCGTGGTGCTGCAGTCCGAGAACGGTGTGCTGGGCATGGGCCCGTTCCCGTACGAGGGGGACGAGGACCCGGACCTCATCAACGCGGGCAAGCAGACCATCACCCTGCAGCCGGGGGCGGCGATCTTCGACTCCGCCACGTCCTTCGGGATGATCCGCGGCGGGCACGTGAAGATGGCGATCCTGGGCGCCATGCAGGTCTCCGAGACGGGAGACCTGGCGAACTGGATGATTCCCGGCAAGATGGTCAAGGGCATGGGCGGCGCCATGGACCTCGTGGCCGGGACGCCGCGCGTGCTGGTGCTCACCGAGCACGTGGCCAAGGACGGCTCCGCGAAGCTCAAGCACGAGTGCGACCTCCCGCTCACCGGTGTGGGCGTGGTGGACCGCATCATCACGGACCTGTGCGTGTTCGACGTCGAGGACGCCGGACTCGTGCTGCGCACCCTGGCCCCAGGGGTGAGCGAAGCAGAAGTGGCCGAGAAGACCGAAGCGAACTACCGGGTGGATCTGGTGGACGTCACCCCCGATTCCGTACCCGTTCAGGAGGAACAGTGACCGAGAACGCCAACGACATCGTGATCGTCAACGGGGCCCGCACCCCGCAGGGAAAGCTGCTCGGGGCGCTCGCGTCCCAGAGCGCCGTCGACCTGGGAGCCCACGCCATCAAGCACGCGCTGCAGCGCGCCGGGGTGGCACCGGAGGACGTGGACCACGTCTACATGGGCAACGTGGTGCAGGCGGGCAACGGGCAGAACCCGGCGAAGCAGGCCGCCGTGGCCGCCGGGCTGCCCATGAACGTGCCCGCCATGAGCCTCAACAAGGTGTGCCTGTCCGGGCTGGTGGCCGTGACCGAGGGTGCCCGGATGATCCGCGCGGGCGAGGCGGACGTGGTGGTGGCCGGTGGCATGGAGTCCATGACCAACGCACCCCACCTGGCGCTGGGTGCCCGCAAGGGGAAGTCCTACGGGGACATGACCCTCGCCGATTCCCTGGCCCACGACGGCCTGGTGGACTCTGCACTGGGCGTGGCCATGGGTGAGCTGACGGAGACGGGCAACACGGAACGGCACATCGGGCGCCAGGAGCAGGACGAGGTGGCGGCGCGCAGCCACCAGCTCGCGGGCAGGGCCCAGCAGGACGGCGTGTTCGCGGAGGAGATCGCACCGATCGAGATCCCCCAGCGCAAGGGTGACCCCGTGACCGTCTCGGAGGACCAGGGCGTCCGTCCCGAGTCCACGGCGGAGGGGCTCGGCAAGCTGCGCCCCGCGTTCACCAAGGACGGCACGATCACCGCGGGCAACTCGTCCCCCATCTCCGACGGTGCCGCGGCCGTGGTACTGACCACCCGCGGCTACGCGGAGAAGCACGGCCTGGAGTGGCTCGCGGTGGTGGGCAAGCCGGGGCAGGTGGCCGGCCCGGACACGTCCCTGCACTCCCAGCCCTCGCACGCGATCGAGCACGCGCTGTCCCGCTCCGGGTGGGACGTCTCCGAGCTGGACTTCATCGAGATCAACGAGGCCTTCGCGGCGGTGTCCGTGCAGTCCGTGAAGGACCTCGGCGTGGACATGGAGAAGGTCAACATCCACGGCGGAGCGATCGCCTTGGGCCACCCCATCGGTGCCTCCGGGGCACGGCTCGCGCTGCACGCGGCCATGGAGCTCGCCCGCCGCGGCTCCGGCAAGGCTGCCGTCTCGCTGTGCGGCGGCGGCGGCCAGGGCGAGGCCCTGCTGCTGAGCCGCTGAGCCACCCAGCAAGCACCAGCACGCCGTGACGAGGGGAGCCGGTTCGCCGGCTCCCCTCGTCGTACCCGAAGACTTCCCTCTCCGGCCGACACCCCGTGGCCGGGCATCCTTCATCCGCCATCCCTCGTCAATGAAGAAGAGGTCCCCGCCATGAACGCTCCGCAACGGTCCACGACGCCCACCGCGTCACCCGAACCCCCTCTCGCCCGGGCCATGAAGCCCGTGAACTACGTGGTGGAGCGGTTCATTCCCTCCGCGCTGATCTTCGCGATCGTCCTGACACTGGTGGTTGCGGTCATGGCGCTGATCCTGACGGACTCCGGTCCCGTGACCGTCATCAAGGGGTGGGGGACGGGGCTCTCGGGGCTGCTGGAGTTCATGACCCAGATGGCCCTGGTGCTGCTGCTGGGCCATGCACTCGCGAGCACCCGTCCGGTGCGGGCGCTCCTTGCGCGGCTCGCCAGCATTCCGCGCTCGCCGCTCGCGGCCTATGTGTTCGTGTTCGTGATCGCGGCGGTGGCGTCACTGATCACATGGGGCTTCGGTCTGGTAGTCGGCGGTCTGCTAGCGCGCGAGGTTGCCGCCGAGTTCTCGCGTCGTGGCAGGCCGGTGAGCTTCCCCATGCTCGTGGCCTCCGGCTTCTCCGGTTTCGTGGTGTGGCACATGGGCTACTCGGGCTCCGGGCCGCTGACCGCGGCAACTCCCGGATCGTTCATCGAGAAGCAGGTGGGCCACGTCATTCCCATCTCGCAGACCACGTTCTCGTGGTGGAACATCATGGCCACGGTGGCCACCGTGGTGCTCGTGGCACTTGCTCTGTGGCTCGTGGCGCCCCGGGCCGTGCCGGCGAGCCACGCCGTCACCGCGGATGCCCTCGCCGAGTCCGACCAGCGCATCACCACCCCCGAGGTGGAGGTGCCCGCGGACCGCCTGGACGCCTCCCGCATTCCCACCCTGCTCGTGGGCCTCGCGCTGGTGGCCTACCTGGTCATCCACTTCACCGGTGGCGGCACCGTGACCCTGAACATCGTGAACTGGATGTTCCTGGCGCTGATCTTCCTGCTCTCCCGCAACGCGTTCGAGGTCATGGCGCTCATCAAGAACGCGGCATCCAACGTGGGCGACATCCTGCTGCAGTTCCCGCTCTACTCCGGGATCATGGGCATCATGACGGCCAGCGGGCTCATCCAGGTGCTCTCGGACTCCATCGTGGCGGTCGCCTCCCCGCAGACCCTCGGCTTCCTGGCCTTCCTCTCCGCGGGTCTCGTGAACTTCTTCGTCCCCTCCGGCGGCGGCCAGGTGGCCATCCAGGCGCCCATTCTCCTCGACGCCGCCGCCCGCCTGGGCGTGGACCCCTCCGTGATCATTATGTCCGTGGCGTACGGCGACCAGTGGACCAACATGATCCAGCCCTTCTGGGCCCTTCCGCTGCTCGCGATCGCCGGGCTGAAGATCCGGGACATCCTGAGCTACACCACCGTGGTGCTGGTGGTCTCCGGGGTGGTCTTCGGGGCGACCATGCTGATTGTGGGCGCCGGGGTCTGACAACGTCGACGCCGCGCGGGCCCGTGCCGCGTGCGGGTGGCGGGGAACGACGTCGTCCGCGGCCTCACCGGACCATGCGGACCTCGCACAGGTCCTCCAGCGCGGGATCGGTCAACGAGGCGCCGTCCGCCCGGAACCTGTTGCGCTCGTAGAAGTGGATGGCGCGAGCGTTGGCCTCCGCGACCCACAGCTGCGCGGGCTCCCCGCCGAGAACGGCGTCGAGCAGGGCCTGTCCCGCGCCCGTGCCTTGGTGCTCGCGGAGCACATAGAGCAGGTGCAGGGCGTGCTCGCGGGCGGGGTCGTCTTCGCGGGGCTGCCCAGTGCCCGCGAAACCGATGATCGTCTCGCCCACCACGGCCACCCTAACCCGTACACGGCGGGACGGTTCTGCGAGCATCCGGGTCCACGTCTCCTCCCGACGGCGCAAGGCGTCGTCGTCGAAGAACCGCTCCGGCACGAGCCCGGTGTACGTTTCCCGCCACGACTGCGTGTGCACTCTCGCGATCCCCGGGGCGTCTTCGGGGACGGGTGTACGCACGGTGAAGGGGGTGCCGGTGGTCATGCAGACATTCTGGCCGCCGCCCGCACCGGCTGACACCCCCGGACGGCGGACCCGGTGGTGGAGAGGGGCGCGCACGCGTTCCCACCACCTGCAACAACGGAGCAAGTGCAGTTCCGGGGCCGCAATTCGGCATTTGCTGAGTTGTTGCAGAGGTGCGGGCGGTGGAGGGGGCGACGATGCCGCTACGCCAGGATCGCGCGCACGCCCGCCTCGAACTCGGCGGCCATCGTGGCGGTGGGGAGGTCCATCGACTCGCGGGTCTGCTGGGCGGTGACGGACCCCAGGGTGAAACGGACCAGGGTGAGCGCGGCCGTCTCTGCCGGGGCGGGATCCATGCCCGCGCGGGTCAGTGCCGCGGTGAGCAGGGGTGTGGGCTGCATGCCCGAGGGGTCCAGTGCGTGGGCCACGCTCACCACGTCCGCGCCGTCCCGCACGGCGAGCACCGCGGAACGGAACCGGGTGATGAGGAGGACGGCGTCGTCGGCGGCGCCTGCCGGGGAGGCGTGCGCGGGAGGGGCGTCTACCGAGGAGGCGCCCGCGGGGGAGGGGCTTGTGAGGCAGGCACCCGCGGGAGAGGCTCCTGTGGAGGACATGCTCAGCGGGGCGACCATGCGCTGCGCGAGGACCGCCAGCAGCTCCTGCTTGTTCGCCACGTGCCAGTACAGCGCGCCGGGCTGCACGCCCAGCTCGCGGGCCAGGCGGCGCATCGAGAGGTCCCCGAGCCCGTAGGTCTGCAGGATGTGCCACGCGGCGTCCACCACCTGGTCGCGGTCCAGTGCCACGGCGTCCCTCCCTGCTCTCATGCCCGGGTGCGGGCCACGCGCAAACTCTACCGAGCGTGCGTGGGGTGGGGTGCGACGTCGTCGTGACCAGGACAGCGGCGTGGCAGCGCCAGCCCACAGGCCGCGCCCCGCAACGGCCGCCCCGAGAATTGACAATCCTGAACACCGTTCAATAATTGAACAATGTTCAAGAACCCTGCCGAGCTGGCCGAGCGCGTCCTCGCCGGCGACCCCGTGACCCCGGACGAAGCCCTCGAGCTGCTGCACACCGACGACCCCGGCATGCTGGACCTCGTGGCCGCCGCCGCCCGGCTGCGCCGCGAGCACTTCGGGATGACCGTGAAGGTGAACTACCTGGTCAACCTGAAGTCCGGGCTGTGCGCCGAGGACTGCGGCTACTGCTCCCAGCGTCTGAACGCCGGGACGGACATCCTCAAATACTCGTGGCTGAGTCCCGAGAAGGCCGTGGAGCAGGCCGAGTACGGCATCCGCGGTGGCGCGAGCCGCGTGTGCCTCGTGGCGAGCGGCCGCGGCCCGTCCAACCGAGAGGTGGGCAACGTGACCCGCACGGTCGAGGCGTTGAAGGAGCAGCACCCGGACGTGGAGGTCTGCGCGTGCTTGGGCCTGCTCAAGGACGGTCAGGCGGAGACGCTGAGCGGCGCGGGCGTGGACGCCTACAACCACAATCTCAACACCGCCGAGTCCAACTACGAGTCCATCTGCTCCACCCACACCTACCAGGACCGCGTGGACACCGTGGAGCGCGCCAAGGACGCCGGACTCTCCCCGTGCTCCGGGCTGATCGTGGGCATGCGGGAGACGGACGAGCAGCTCGTCGAGGCGCTCTTCGCCCTGCGGGACCTGGGCTCGGATTCCGTGCCGGTGAACTTCCTCATGCCCTTCGACGGCACGCCCCTGGCCGGCACGTGGCAGCTGAGCCCGCAGAAGTGCCTGAAGATCCTCTCCGTGGTGCGCTTCGTGTGCCCGGACAAGGAGATCCGCATGGCCGGCGGCCGCGAGATGCACCTGCGCTCCCTGCAGCCGCTCGCCCTGCATGTGGTCAACTCCCTGTTCCTGGGCGACTACCTCACCTCCGAGGGGCAGGCGGCAAAGGCGGACCTGGACATGGTTGCCGACGCCGGATTCACCGTCCTCGGCGCGGGTCCGTTGAGGGAGCACGACGACGCGGTGCCCGCCGACACCTCGAACGGTGCGGCACCCGAGCAGGCCGCGGCGGGCCAGGCAGGTTCGACGGGCCCCGCGACCACGCCCTGCGGGTCCACGTGCGGAACCGGTGGACCTGCCGGTTCCGACGCCGCCTCGGGCGGCCGTCCGGCCCCCTCCGACCCGGTCTCTTCCGGTCAGGGCGACGACGCCGCGGTGCCCTCCGCCGCCCCGGGCCCGGTTCCGACCCCGCCAGCTGCCCCCGCCCCCGTGTCTGCGGCGCTCGCCGCCCTGCTGAGCTCGGGCGAGGGGCCCGAGCGCGACGAGGACGACACCCGGGTGAGGATCGAGCTGAGCCCGACCGTGCGGCGTCGTGGTGCGGGGACCTCGGTGGCGCCGAATGCCTGACCCGGCGCCGGAGAGCACGCACGGCACGGCATCCCCCGGGAGCGGATGGGAAACTCCACGCCCCGCCGCGGCAGGCACGGCAGAACAGGGCGATGACGCCGCGGCGCCCACCCGCCTCGCCGCCCGTGACCGCGGGCTGCTGTGGCACCCCTACGCGCCGCTGGACGGGCCCGCACCCCACGCGGTGCTGGCCGCGGAGGGAGTGACGCTGATCCTCGAGACTCCGGAGGGTGAGCGGGTCCAGGCGATCGACGGCATGGCCTCGTGGTGGTGCGCGGTGCACGGCTACCGCAACCCGGAGCTGGACCGCGCCGCTGTGGACCAGATCACCGAGTTCTCGCACGTGATGTTCGGCGGTCTCACGCACCGCCCGGCCGTGGAGCTGGCCGAGCTGCTGGTGGAGGTCACCCCGGCCGAGCTGCAGCACGTGTTCTTCGCGGACTCCGGCTCCGTGAGCGTGGAGGTCGCGCTGAAGCTCGCCGTGCAGTACCAGGCGGCCCGCGGGCGCCCGGAGCGCCGGCGCATCCTGACCGTGCGCGGCGGGTACCACGGAGACACCACCGGCGCCATGAGCGTGTGCGACCCCGAGGGCGGGATGCACGCCGAGTTCTCGGGACTCGTCGCGGAGCAGCTGTTCGTGGCGCCCCCGCCCGCCGCGCACCCCCGACGGGTGTCCGGGCACGAGGATCCCGAGGGGGTGCGGTCCCAGGAGAACGCCGGTGCGACGGCGTCGGGCTCCGCGGGGTTCCCACCTGCCGGGGACGCCGACGGCCCAGGTGAGAGCGGTGCGCAGGGTGCGGGAGCGGCGTCGTCGTCCGGGACCGTGGTCTGGGACGGCGACGACGCCGCCGTCGCGGCGTGGATCGCGGACGTGCGCGACGCCGCCTGCGCCCACGGCGACGAGCTCGCCGGCATCATCGTGGAACCCGTGCTGCAGGGCGCGGGCGGGATGCGCACGTACGACCCGCGCTGCCTGCGGGCGCTGCGGGAACTCGCGGACGAGCTGGACCTGGTGTTCGTCGTGGACGAGATCGCCACGGGCTTCGGCCGCACGGGGCGCTGGTTCGCGTGCGAGTGGGCTGGTGTGGTCCCGGACGTGATGTGCGTGGGCAAGGCGCTGACCGGCGGGTACATGTCCCTGGCGGCGGTGCTCGTCTCCGAGGCCGTGGGAGCGGTCATCACGGCGTCGGAGCAGCGCGCGCTGATGCACGGGCCCACGTTCATGGCCAACCCGCTCGCGTGCGCCGTGGCTCTGCAGTCCGTGCGGATGCTGCGGGACTCCTGGCGCGCGGACGTCTCCCGGATCGAGGAGACCCTGCGCGAGATCCTGCCCGTGGCCGCGGAGCTGGAGGGGGTCAAGGACGTGCGGGTGATCGGCGCCGTGGGGGTCGTGGAGTTCCACGAGGCCCCGGACCCGGAGCGGCTCACGCGCACCGCCCTGGAGCAGGGGGTGTGGTTCCGCCCGTTCGGACGCCTGCTCTACACCATGCCGCCGTACGTCTGCACGGACGAGGAGGTCCGCACCATCGCCTACGCCCTGCTGCGGGCCGCACAGGAAGTAGAGCTGACGGGCGGGGGACGGGCATGACGGGCGGTCCCCTCGACGCATGGCTCCGCGCTCGCGGTGAGCAGCGCGCGGAGGCGGGACTGCGACGTCGGCTGCGGACGCTGCCTCCGGTGTGCGTGGACCTGGCCTCGAACGACTACCTGGGACTCTCCCGGGATCCGCGCGTGGTGGCCGCGGCCCAGGATGCGCTGGACGAGTGGGGCACCGGCTCGCGCGCCTCCCGGCTGGTGACCGGAACCCTGGGGGTCCACGAAACCCTGGAGCGCGAGCTGTGCGAACTCACCGGGCAGCCCGCGGCGCTCGCGTTCTCCAGCGGGTACGCCGCGAACACAGGGGTACTCACCGCGCTGGGGGACGCGGACACGCTGATCGTCTCGGACGCCCACGCGCACGCGTCCCTGGTGGACGGGGCGCGGCTGTCCCGGTCGCCGGTGCGGATCGCGCGGCACTCGGACGTCGGGCACGTGGCGCAGCTGCTGGCTGAGCGCTCGGAGACGCGCGCCGTCGTGGTGGTGGAGTCCGTCTACTCGGTGTGGGGCGACCACGCCCCGCTCGCGGAGCTGGCCGCGCTCTGCCGCACCGAGAACGCGCTGCTGCTCGTGGACGAGGCGCACGGGATCGGGGTGGCCGGCGGCGGTCGGGGGCTCGTGCACGAGCTCGGACTGGCCGGCTCACCGCACGTGGCCGTGACCATGACGCTGTCCAAGGCGCTCGGCGCGCAGGGCGGGGCGGTGCTCGGGTCCGAGGCGCTGCGCGAGCACCTGGTGAACACGGCCCGCCCGTTCATCTTCGACACCGCCCTCGCGCCCGCCTCCGCCGCCGCGGCCACGGAGGCCGCGCGGATCGTGCGGGCGCACCCCGAGCTGAGCGGCGCCCTGCACGAGCGCGCCCGGTTCGTGGCCTCCGCGCTGGGCACTCCGCTGGCCCGCGCGGCGGTGCAATCCCTCCCCGTGGCCTCCGCGGAGTCCGCCCTGCGGGCGTCGGAGGAGATCCGGTCCCGGGGCGTGGTGGTGGGGTGCTTCCGCCCTCCCTCGGTGCCGGACGGCATCAGCCGGCTGCGCATCACGGCCCCTGCGGACATGGAACTACACGTTCTGGCCCGGGCGCTGGAGACCGTCCGCGACGTGGTGGGGGACGAACCGCAGGGTGCGTGAGGGGCCGCTCACCCCCCCGGGCGAACTGCGCGCCGCTGCCTCAGCCACGTCCGCCACGTCCAGCGCGCGTGGCCGCACTTCTTCCCATCTGACAGGAGACACCATGACTACCAACCCCCTGGGCGACCTCGTCGCCTCCCTGGGCCACGCCGTCGTCGTGACGGGCACCGACACGGACGTGGGCAAGACGTACGCCACGGCGGCGCTCGTGGTCTCCGGGTGGAACGCGGGACGGCGCCGGATCGCGGTCTACAAGCCGCAGCAGACCGGCATGCGGGGCGGGGAACCGGGGGACGTCGACGACGTCGCCCGGCTGGCTCTCGCGGCCGGCGTGCCTTCCTCGGCGCTCACCACCGCAGAGGGCCAGCGTCTCACCGAGCCGATGGCCCCGCCCCCCGCGGCGGCGATCGACGGGGTGGAGCTGCTCCCACTGGACGCCCACGTCCGGGAAATCTTGGAATTACAAGAAACCCACGACCTGGTGATCGTGGAGGGCAGCGGGGGTGTGCTCGTGGAGCTGGACGGGGACCGGCACACGATTGCGGACCTGGCGGTGGCGCTGCAGGAGGCCTCCGCAGGATCCGCGGCATCGACCGAACCCAGTGGGGCGGCCACGCCGTACCACGCGGCGGCTGAAGCCAGCGGCCGGTGGGGTTCTCCTGACACGTCCGAGCCCGTGAGCGCGGCAGAACGCGGCGGGGGGACGGGGAGCACCGTGCTGGTGGCCCGCCCGGACCTGGGGACGCTGAACCACACGCTGCTGAGCCTGGAGGCGCTGCTGCACCGGGACGTCGAGGTGGCAGGGGTGGTGCTGGGCAGCTGGCCCGCGGACCCCGACCGCCTGGCGACCTCCAACAGGGAGTACCTCGCGGACCTGCCACCCGTCGCGGGTCGACGCGTTCCCCTGCTGGGCGCGGTTCCCCGTGGCTGGGGCGGGGCCGCATAGGGGCCGTCGGGCGAAAACCGGGGGACCGCCGTCGTCGTCGTCGCGGCTGCACCCCGGCCCGGTGGGGAAAGCCCCCGCTGCAAAAACTGAGCAAGTGCAGACCCGCGGCCCCAAATCTGCACTAGCGGAGCAAACGCAGGCCCGGCGGCGGCGCGGGGATGCGCCCCGGTCAGCGGTCGGGCGGGATCAGCGGCCCGCCACCAGCGCGTCGTAGAGGTGCTCGAAGCGCTCGTGGACTCCCTTGTAGTAGTCCTGCGTCTGCTCGCGGGGCTCGTAGGTGCCCGCCGGCTGGGGGTGGGAGCGCTCCACGTCCGGGGCGAGGGACTCCAGCATGAGCAGCGCGTTGCCGCGGCACGTGGAGCGCTTGATCGTCTGGTGGATCACCGGCTTGCCCAGGTAGTCGCCGAGGATCTGCAGCCAGGACGGCAGCTCCTGAGTGACCCGGCCGGCCGCCACGATCCGCTCCACACTGTGGGCGGCTGCCTCCAGCTCGTCGGAGACCCGGCGGTAGGACCCGGCGATCCCCTCGAGCATCCCGCGGGCCATGGCGGGTGCGTCCGTGGCGGCGGAGACGTCCGAGAACACCGCCCGTGCGCTGCCGGCCCACCCCGTGGAGCGCTCGCCGGTGAGGAAGGGCAGCACGCCGGGGGTGTCGGTGGAGACGGGGAGCGCGGCGATGTCGTTCAGCACGGCGTCGTCCAGGGAGAGCGTGTCGATGAGCCAGCTCACGGCCCGGCCGACGTCGTTGAGGGCCCCACCCAGCAGGCACCGGGAGTCGTCGATCCGGTAGCACCACAGACCCGCGGGGATCTCCTGCGGCTGGTGGTGCAGCAGCACGCGCATCGCCCCGGAGGTGGCCGCGGAGACCACGATGGTGTCCTCGCCGGCACCGCCCACACCCAGGTTGGCGCACAGCCCGTCCGCGACCGGCGCGAACCACTGCGCCTCCGCGAGCCCCCGCCACCGCTGCACACGTGAGGGGTCCACGTCCGGCAACGGCTCGTGCGGATCGAGCACGGGGGAGAGCACGTCCTCGGTGATCCCGGCCGCCTTGAGCATCCGCCGGTCCCAGTTCCCGGAGCGCCGGTTGAGCAGCCCGGTCCACGCGGCGGTCGCGGTGCCGGCGGCGGTGGTCCCGAGCAGCTGCAGCCACACGTACTCGCCGATGCTCAGCCAGCGCTCGGCCGCCGCGAACTGCTCGGGCCGGGTCTCGCGCAGCCACCGGAAGCGCGGCGCCAGGTAGCTGGTGTGCAGCCGCGCACCCATCTTCTGCTGGACGTCCCGCTCGTCCAGCTCCTCGCGCAGCTCCGCGAGCTGGGGCGCGCAGCGGGAGTCCCCGTAGGTGAAGCACTCGGTCACGGCAGCGTCGTCCGCGTCCACGCCCACCAGGGAGGACGCGAACGAGTCGATCCCGACGCCGCGCACCCGCCCCGCGAGCTCCTCCCGGTCGCACACGCGGTCAAGGATCTCGGCCATCTCCTCGGCCACCTGATCCGGGTCGATCACCGAGGTGCCGTCCGCTCCCGTGGTGAAGGCGTGCGGGATCTTGTGGCGGTAGCCGCGCACGGGGGTCCCGGCGGCGTCGTGCAGGGAGCCGCGCGAGGCGGTGGAGCCGATGTCCAGCGTCATCACCAGCGGGTCCTGCGCCTCGGCGAGGTCCACCGCGAAGTCTGTGGAGTCGTCCCGGTGGGGCGTGTGCCTGTGCTTGCTCATGTCTCTCCTGCTCCTTCGCGGGGTGGCGCGTGACGTCCGCCCAGTCTAGGGACGGCGTCCGTCACGCGGCTCGGCGGGCAGGGAACCGGGCGCCGCGGCGTCGTCGTCACCGGGCGCAAGCTCCTGTCCGCCATGTGAGACCGGTGCCCGGCATGTGAACAGCGGCGGGGGCCGCGCGTATTCTGGGTGGAATGCGTTCTGCCGGGGCGCGGCACCCATGACCCGCCCGTCCCGGCCCAGACAAGGGGAAGGCAAGACAGTGCCGCAGCTGCGTTCAGCGACGTCCACCACCGGCCGCAACATGGCGGGAGCGCGTGCCCTGTGGCGCGCCACCGGTATGGGCAGCGAGGACTTCGGCAAGCCCATCATCGCCATCGCGAACTCGTTCACCCAGTTCGTCCCGGGCCACGTGCACCTGAAGAACATGGGGGACCTCGTGGCCTCCGCGGTCCGCGAGGCGGGCGGCGTCGCCAAGGAGTTCAACACCATCGCGGTGGACGACGGCATCGCCATGGGCCACGACGGCATGCTCTACTCGCTGCCGTCCCGCGACATCATCGCGGACTCCGTGGAGTACATGGTCAACGCGCACTGCGCGGACGCGCTCGTGTGCATCTCCAACTGCGACAAGATCACCCCGGGCATGCTCATGGCGGCGCTGCGGCTGAACATCCCGGTGGTGTTCGTCTCCGGCGGCCCCATGGAGTCCGGTGAGGGCGTGGAGGGCGTGGTGGAGCACCGCGTGGACCTGGTGGACGCCATGGCCCTGGCCGTGGACGAGTCGGTCACGGACGCGCAGCTCGCCCAGATCGAGGAGAACGCGTGCCCCACGTGCGGCTCGTGCTCCGGGATGTTCACGGCGAACTCGATGAACTGCCTGACCGAGGCGCTGGGACTGTCCCTCCCCGGCAACGGCACCACGCTGGCCACCCACGTCAACCGCAAGCGGCTGTTCCTGGAGGCCGGTCGCCGTGCGGTGGAGTCCGCCAAGAAGTACTACGAGCAGGCCGACGAGTCCGTGCTGCCCCGCAGCATCGCCACGAAGGCCGCGTTCCAGAACGCCATGGCCCTGGACGTCGCCATGGGCGGCTCCACCAACACCGTGCTGCACATCCTCGCCGCCGCGCAGGAGGCGGAGGTGGACTTCAACCTCTCGGACATCGACGCCCTCTCCCGCCAGGTCCCGTGCCTCGCGAAGGTGGCCCCGAACTCCACCAAGTTCCACATCGAGCACGTGCACCGCGCCGGCGGCATCCCCGCGATCCTGGGTGAGCTGCGCCGCGGCGGGCTGCTGAACGAGGACGTCCACACCGTGCACTCGCAGACCATGGGCGAGTGGCTGGACGAGTGGGACATCCGCTCGGGCAAGGCGTCCGACGCCGCCAAGGAGTTCTTCCTGGCCGCTCCCGGGGGCGTGCGCACCACCCAGGCGTTCTCGCAAGCCAACGAGTACGAGGACCACGACGTCGACGCCGCCGAGGGCTGCATCCGCTCCGTGGAGCACGCGTACACCAAGGAGGGCGGGCTGTGCGTGCTCTTCGGCAACATCGCCGAGGACGGCGCGGTCATCAAGACGGCGGGCATCGACCCGGAGCTGTTCCACTTCGTGGGCCGGGCGTTCGTGGTGGAGTCCCAGGACGAGGCCGTGCACGAGATCCTCTCCAAGAACGTGAAGGAGGGGGACATCGTGGTGATCGCGTACGAGGGCCCCAAGGGCGGTCCTGGCATGCAGGAGATGCTCTACCCCACGAGCTACCTCAAGGGCCTGGGGCTGGGCAAGAAGTGCGCCCTGATCACGGACGGCCGCTTCTCCGGCGGCACGTCCGGGATCTCGATCGGCCACATCTCCCCGGAGGCCGCCGCGGGTGGTGCGGTGGGGCTGATCGAGCACGGTGACGAGATCGAGATCGACGTGGAGAACCGCGTGCTGCGCGTCAACGTGGACGACGCCGAGCTCGCCCGCCGCCGCCAGGAGAAGGGCGAGGCGCCGTGGAAGCCCACCAAGCCGCGCGAGCGCAAGGTCTCCAAGGCCCTGCGCGCGTACGCCTCGATGGTGACCTCCGCGGACAAGGGCGCGGTGCGGGTCGTCGAGGACTGAGCCGACGACGACGTCGCCCTGCCGGACTTCACGGGGGCGCCCACCGGGGCCACGTGCTCGGGTGGGCGCCCCCGCGGCGTGTGCGCTTGCCCGTGGTGGGCGTGCGTTGCGTGCCGTGACGCGGTGTGCGGCGTGGCACCGGGTGCGGCCCGCACGAGGTCGTAGGCTCGCCAGGAGCGGATCAGCACGTCCCCACGGCGTGTCTCGGGTTTCTGGAAGGGGACGGCGTGATGGCCACAGATGGACGGGGCGCGGTCCCGGAACCGCCTGCGGCGCGGCAGTTCCAGGAGGAGGCCTCTGGTTTCCGGAAGGGGCTGGGGCAGCGGCAGCTGCAGATGATCGCGATCGGCAGTGCGATCGGCACGGGACTGTTTCTGGGCGCCGGTGGCCGCCTCCGGGAGGCCGGGCCGTCCCTGTTCGTGCTCTACGCGGTCTGCGGGTTCTTCGGCTACCTCATCCTCCGGGCGCTGGGGGAGCTGGTGGTGCACCGGCCGTCGTCCGGCTCCTTCGTCTCCTACTGCCGCGAGTTCTTCGGGGAGAAGGCCGCGTTCGTCTCCGGGTGGCTCTACTGGCTGAACTGGGCGATGACGGCGGTCGCGGACGCCACGGCCATCGCCATCTACATCGCGTGGTTCGGGCAGTACAGCGAGTTCATCGCGGGGATCCCGCAGTGGGCGCTGGCCCTGGTGGTCGTGGTGCTCGTGCTGGCGCTGAACCTGGTGTCGGTGAAGATCTTCGGGGAACTCGAGTTCTGGTTCGCCCTGGTCAAGGTGCTCGCCCTGCTGGTGTTCCTGGTGATCGGCACGCTGTTCGTGGTGTTCGGGACCCCCACCGGCTCGGAGGTGGGCTTCTCGCTCATCACCGAGAACGGGGGTCTGCTGCCCAACGGCGTGCTGCCCGCGCTGATCGTGGTGCAGGGCGTGGTGTTCGCGTACGCGGGCATCGAGCTGGTGGGCACCACCTCCGGCGAGACCCGGGACGCCGAGCGTGTCATCCCACGCGCCATCAACCTCGTGATCCTGCGGATCGCCGTCTTCTACGTGGGCTCCGTGCTGCTGCTCTGCCTGCTGCTGCCCTACACCGCGTACAGCGCCACGGAGAGCCCGTTCGTCACGTTCTTCGAGTCCATCGACGTGGCCGCGGCGGCCCCGCTGATGCAGCTCGTGGTGATCACCGCCGCGCTGTCCTCGCTCAACGCCGGGCTCTACTCCACCGGGCGGATCGTGCACTCGATGGCCATGGCGGGCTCCGCGCCGCGCTTCGCGGGACGGCTGACGGCGTCCGGGGTGCCCTACGGCGGGATCCTGCTGACCGCCGTCGTCGCCCTGCTGGGGGTGGGGCTGAACCTGGTGGTGCCGGGGGAGGCCTTCGAGATCGTGCTGAACCTGGCCGCCCTCGGGACCATGGCGGGGTGGGCGGCCATCACGATGTCCCACATGAAGTTCGTGTCCCTGGCCAGGCGCGGGCTCTACCACCGGCCGCCGTACCGCGCGCCGCTGTCCCCGTTCACGGACTGGCTCACGCTCGTGTTCCTGGCCGGGGTGCTCGTGCTCATGGCCGTGGACTACCCGGTGGGCACGTGGACGCTGGTCTCCTCCCTCGCTCTCGTCCCGTGCCTGGTGGCCGGGTGGTACCTGGTGCGCGGGCGGGTCAACGAGATCGCCCGGCAGCGCCAGGGCTTCACGGGCGCCTTCCCCGTGGTGGCGGGCACCGGGCCGATCCCCGGCCGCCGGGACGAGCAGCGGTAGCGCACGACGTCGCCGGGGCCGATCCCGGGCAACCCGCCGGGGATGCACTACTGTGTCCTCAATCGGTGCCGCAGCGTGCCACCTCCTTCCCGGCTCCGCCCGCTCGCGCAGCGGCGGGGCCGAAACCTTCCCAGACGCACAACACGGAGTTTCCATGGAATCACTGACAGATCTCGTCGCAACGGTGGGTGGCTACGTCTGGTACGTGGTCTTCGCCATCCTCATCGGCGTGGGCTTGTACCTGACCATCCGCACCAAGGCCATCCAGTTCCGCGGCATCCCCGAGATGTTCCGCGTGCTGACCGATCCCGCGGGTGAGGAGGACGGGCGCAAGGGCATCTCCTCGTTCCGCGCGTTCACGGTCTCCGCCGCTGCGCGCGTGGGCACGGGCAACATCGCCGGCGTGGCCATCGCGATCACTCTGGGCGGGCCCGGCGCCGTGTTCTGGATGTGGGTCATCGCGGCCATCGGTGCCGCGAGCGCCTTCGTGGAGTCCCTGCTGGGCCAGCTCTACAAGGTCAAGACCGCGGACGGCTACGTGGGCGGTCCCGCGTACTACATGGAGCGCGGGCTCAACAAGCGGTGGATGGGCCTGCTGTTCGCGGTCATCATCACCGTCACCTACGGCTTCGTGTTCAACTCCGTGCAGTCCAACTCGATCGTGGACGCCGTGAGCGGCTCCTTCGGCGTGGACATCACCAACGGGCAGGGCCTCTGGCTGCGCGTGGTGCTCGGTCTGGCCCTCGTGGTGCTCACCGCGGCCGTGATCTTCGGCGGCATCCGCTCCATCTCCTCTGTGACGCAGGTGCTCGTGCCGGTCATGGCCGTGCTGTACCTGATCCTGGGTCTGCTGGTCCTGGTCCTGAACATCACCGAGGTTCCGGCGATGTTCGGGATGATCATCCAGGGCGCCTTCGGCATGCGGGAGTTCATCACGGGCGGTCTGATCGGCGTGATCATCCAGGGCATGAAGCGCGGTCTGTTCTCCAACGAGGCTGGCATGGGCTCCGCCCCGAACGCCGGTGCCACCGCGTCCATCTCCCACCCCGCCAAGCAGGGCTTCGTGCAGTCCCTGGGCGTCTTCTTCGACACCATGCTGGTCTGCTCGATCACCGCGTTCATCGTGCTGCTGTCCAACCCCACGTTCGGAGACGAGCGCCAGGGTGCGGGCCTGACCCAGAGCGCCCTCGGAATGCAGCTGGGCGACTGGGCCGTGCACTTCCTGACCGTGGCGATCTTCCTGTTCGCGTGGTCCTCGGTGATCGGCAACTACTACTACGGTGAGTCCAACGTCCGCTTCATGACCAAGTCCCGCACGGCCATGGGCGTCTACCGCTTCGCGGTGCTCGTGTGCGTGTTCATGGGCGCCATCCTGGCCCTGGACCTGGTGTGGTCCCTGGCGGACCTGTTCATGGCGTTCATGGCCACGCTGAACCTGATCGCCCTGGTGATGCTCGCCGGAGTGGCAGCCAAGGTGCTGCAGAACTACATGGAGCAGCGCAAGGCCGGCGTGGAGCCCGTCTTCAAGACCGGCGACATCCCCGGCCTGCACGGGCTGTCTGCGTGGGACGGCACAGACACCGTGACGCTGCCGATCTTCTGGGAGCAGCGCGGCCGCGACAAGGACGGGGCGCGCCGCTGATCCCGCGGGCGCGCGGCGTCGTCGTCCCGAGCCCCTGACGACGACGCCCGCGCCCTTCCACGACGAAGCCCCCGGCAGCTGCCGGGGGCTTCGTCTGTTCACAACCTATCGGCTACGTGAGCGCGACGAACACCTTGTCACCGCCCAAGAGATCGGTCTGCACCGCGAGAACGCCCTTGTCCGCGTTCGAGGACGGCACCTCAAACACCACGTTCCCCGTTTCGGTGGCGCCTTCGTAGAGCGTTGACGACGGGTCGAACGCGTCGGGGGCGACCACGGCCTTGTCGAAGCTGTTGATCGTGTTTCCCTCGGGGGTCACATAGGCCACGGTGGAGCCCAGCGCGGCTTGGCCATCGGGGTCCTTGCCCAGGTAGGTCACGGAGTAGTTGACCATCATGTACTGCTTCCCTGATGCGGGGGCGTCGTTGTACGGGTTCTCGGCCTGCGCCGAAGCGTTGGCATCGGGCTCCACCGAGTTCACCACCACGCGCCAGTCTCCCGACTCGATGGTGGACCCCACCGGGTACGGATTGGCGCGGGTGCCTGCCGCCGAGCCTGCGGCCTGCGCTCCATCCGCGCTCGTGCTGTCCCCAGGCTGCGTGACCGTGGGATCGTCCCCGCTGAACGCGTCGTCGAAGGCCGAGCCCACCAGGAAGATGAAGACAAGCACGCCCACGAGGGTTCCCACCACCGACAGCACGAGGGCTGTGATGCCCATCCACTTGCTCTTGCCCTGGAGAAACAGGGACACCAGGCTCAGAACGAATGCGATGGGCAGCAGCACCCACCCGATGATGAGTGCGCCGGGCACACACGCGAAGATGAAGCCGAGAGCAGCGATCACCAGGGCGATCAGGCCCACGGCGTTCATGCCTCGGCGCGGCGCCCCCTGCTGGGGCGGGAAGGGTTGGCCCTGTCCGTGAGGAGGCAGGGGCTGTCCAGCGGGAGACGGCGGGGGCGTGTAGGCGCTGGAACCGTGGGGGTGAGATGAGTCCATGGGTTGATGGTGACAGAAATCCATGAAATGGCATGTTTATTGCAATCACTGCGGCTGGCGCCGTGGGTAGACGAAACCCGGGCCGCACCTCAGAAGAGGTACGGCCCGGGTTCATGCAGTCAGGACGATGCGGATCGGGAGGAGGACGAGTCCTTCTCCGCATCCTGGTCCCGCTTGATGAGGGCGTCGATGGCGCCCGTGAGGGTGTCGTTGTCCGCGGGGGAGCCCTCGGTGGCGTCACGCAGCTGGTTCTCGTTGTACTCGGAGAAGTCCTGGCTGTCGTCGCCGCGCTTGGTGAGCAGCGCACGGATGCGGATGCGGCGCCCGGCCTCCGTACTGATCTTCTCCCGGTTGCGGAACCACCACACGAACATCACGACCATCAGCACCAGGCCCACGTAGCCGATCACCGGGTACACCACGCTCATGAGAGTGCCGAAGCCCACCAGGCTGATTGCGTAGCCCACGAGGCAGGTGACCAGGAAGATGGGGACGTAGCGGCTGCGGTGGTTGACCGTCATACGGCGGCCCAGAGCGTAGAACATGCTGATGCAGGTGTTGTAGATCATCACGAACGTCACGAACACCATGGCCATGGCCGCGACGGGGTGCATGGTCTCGAAGAGCCTGAGCATGGGAACGTCCGCCTCTCCCACGCTCGGGTAGTTCACCAGCAGGGCGAACGCATTCATGGTCAGCAGAACGGTGTAGACCACGCCGCCGATCAGACCGCCACGGCCGGCGTCGCGCGGGTCCAGGGTGTTGCCGCCGATCACCAGGGACATGGACACGCCCAGCATGAGCGCCATGGAGGTGTAGTTGATCGCGGAGAGCCACCACGGGGAGACTGGCGAGTCCGCCTGGACGGCGAGCTCGTGCGCGGCACCCAGGTCCACGGGCAGCTGGAACAGGGTGTAGACGAACGCCACGATCACGGCCACGAAGATCGTGGGCGTCACCGCGGAGATGATGTTCGTGACCTTGTTGACGTCCAGCAGGCCGGTGACCATCACAATGGCCACCATGATGGCCGAGCCGATCCACGCCGGCAGCCCGAACTGCTGCTCCAGCGTGGAGCCCGCGCCCGCGAGCATCACGATGCCCATGGCGAACAGCGTGAGCGACACTGCGTAGTCCAGGAAGTGGGAGATCCACGGGGAGGACACGGAGCTGAAGACCTGACGGTGCTCGTCCGCCATGAAGTAGCTGCCGATGTTGATGATCACGGCACCGGCGGTGATCATCAGCACCCCGGCCACGATTGCCCCGGCGAGACCCCACGCACCGAACGAGATGAAGTACTGGATGACCTCTTGACCGGTCGCGAAACCGGCACCGACCATCAGGCCCACGAAGGCCAGTGAGACTTGCATGGTTTTCTTGACGGACACAGGTGGGACTCCTCGCAGGTGTGGTGGGGTGGCGAAGGCACGGCCCGGTCGGGGCGCACCCCGCCGAGCACTCATCCGCCAAGCATAGAGACATGACCGGGCGCGTGCGTGCGCCGCCCCCGGCACCGGGTGCCGCAGCCCCTCCGGCGACCGGCCGCGGTGGCACACTCGTGAGGGACGTTTTCCGCGGAAGGAGCAGGTCATGACGCAGCAGTGGCAGTCGGACCTCGATGCCTGGGCGGGCGGATGGGCCGCCATCCGCGAGGACGAGACCCCACAGGGCGTTCGGGCGTGGAACGGTTCCCTCCCGCAGGACACGGTGGCCAGCGTGGAGCTGGTCCTGGTGTGTGAGCCCTCGGACGCGGGTACGGTCCGGGATGCCGTCGTGGCGGCGGGCAGCGACGTCCTCTCCACCGACGTGCTGCTCTGCGGCGCGGTGCAGGACCTCGACCGCGGCCTGGGCTTCCCCGGGGACGCCGGACTCTTCGATGCACCAATGGGCGACTGGTCGCGCTTCGAGGTGGACGACTGGGGTCAGCCCGTGGCTCACTCGGCCATGTCCGTGCAGGAGGGCGTCGCGTTCGTGGGCGCGCTGCACGCGGACTCGTCGCAGGACCGCGATCCTGCCGAGGTGCTGGACCCGCTCGTCTCCGCCATGGCCAACGAGGCCTTCCTCGCGGACGCCGAGCGCCTGTACACGGTCGTGCCGGAGAGTGAGCTCCCCGCCCGCGAGGCGCAGGGCTGGCAGCGGGTGGCCGCGGTGGTGCGCTGCCTGAGGCGCTGACCGGCAGGGGCACGTTCCAGCTGAGGTGCGTACCAGCCGAGGCCCGTGCCGCGCAGCAGAGGGTGCGGCGTCGTCGTCGTGGCACTGCGCGGCCCGGACATGAATCCGAGGTGTAGAGGTACCCGGTTCCGTGCAGGAAATCCGGGTGTCCCTACACCTCAGAGGGCCGCCGTCCCGGTTACGCGAGAACCTGGCGCTTCGCGGAGACCACTCCCGTGTTGAAGCCCGCGAGGTGCAGGCCGCCGTGGAAGCGTGCGTGCTCGATCTTCACGCAGCGGTCCATGACCACGTTCAGTCCGGCGTCCTCCGCGATCCTCGCGGCTTCCTCGTTCCAGGAGCCGAGCTGCAGCCACAGCGTCTTCGCGCCCGCATCGACCGCTTCCTGCGCCACGCCCGGCAGGTCCGCGTCCTTGCGGAACACGTCCACGAGGTCCGGGGTCTCCGGCAGGTCCGCGAGCGACGGGTAGACCTTCTCGCCGAACACCTCGTCCAGCACCGGGTTCACGAAGTACACGCGGTACGGGCTCGAGGAGCGCAGGTACGTGGCCACGAAGTAGCTCGCGCGCGAGGGCTTGTTGGACATCCCCACGATCGCCACGGAGCGGGTGCTCCTCAGGATGCCCAGCCGTTCGGGGGCGCTGGGGCCCACCCAGGTGCGTTCGGTGCTCATGCCCGTCCTCCTTCGTGCGCGCCCACGGAGTTGCCCGCGGCGCTGGTGTCCTGCTCGAGGCTCTGCCGTGCGGCGTCCTCGTGAACGGCCTCGGGACCGACGACGTCGCCCTCCCGGTTCCTGCCGCTGGCCGCAGTGAGTGCCTGGTCCAGGTCCCAGATGATGTCCGCCGCGTCCTCCAGCCCCACGGAGATGCGGATGAGGTCCTCCTTCACACCGCCGGCGGCGAGCTGCTCTGAGCTCAGCTGCTGGTGCGTGGTGGAGGCGGGGTGCAGCACGAGGGTGCGGGCGTCCCCGATGTTGGCCAGGTGTGAGGCGAGCTGCAGGGCGCCGATGAACCGCGCGCCCACCTCGCGCCCGCTCAGCTCGTCCGTGCCGGCCACCCCGAACGCGAAGACCGAGCCCACACCGTGCGGGAGGTACTTCTGGGCGCGGTCGTGGTGGGGGTGGTCCTCCAGCCCGGCGTAGTTCACGTAGGAGATGCGGGGGTCGGTGTGCAGCCACTTCACCACCTCGCGCGCGTTGCCCACGTGGGCGTCCATGCGCTGGGGCAGCGTCTCCACGCCCTGCAGCAGGTTCCACGCGGCCTGCGGGGTCAGGGCGGGGCCGATGTCCCGCAGCTGCTCGGAGCGCAGCTTGGTGAGGAAGCCGTACTCGCCGAAGTTCCCCCACCAGGAGACGTTGTTGTAGGAGGGCACCGGCTCGGTCATGGCGGGGAAGTTCCCGTTGCCCCAGTCGAAGCGCCCGGACTCCACCACCACGCCGCCCAGCGTGCTGCCGTGCCCGCCCAGGAACTTGGTGACCGAGTGGATCACGATGTCCGCGCCGTGCTCGAACGGGCGGCACAGGTACGGCGTGTTCAGGGTGGCGTCCACCACCAGCGGCACACCGGCCTCGTGGGCGACCTCCGCGAGACCCTCAAGGTCCGCGATCTCCCCGGAGGGGTTGGCCACGAGCTCCGTGTAGACGGCCTTGGTGTTCTCGGTCAGCGCCGCGCGGTAGTCCGCCGGGTCCGTGCCGGGCACGAACGTGGTCTCCACCCCGAAGCGGCGCAGGGTCACGTCCAGCTGGGTGACCGTGCCGCCGTAGAGCTGGGAGGAGACCACCACGTGGTCACCCTGCCCGCACAGCGCGGCGAACGTGATGAACTCGGCGGCCATGCCCGAGGCGGTGGCCACCGCGCCGATCCCGCCCTCGAGGGAGGCGATGCGCTCCTCCAGGGCCGAGACCGTGGGGTTGCCGATCCGGGAGTAGATGTTGCCGTACTTCTGCAGCGCGAACAGGTTGGCGGCGTCGTCGGCGTCCTTGAACACGAACGAACTGGTCTGGTAGATCGGCACGGAACGCGCGCCGTGCTCGGCGTCCGGGGTGCCGCCCGCGTGCAGGGCCCGGGTGCGGAAACCGAACTGGTGCTCGGCCATGGATCCTCCTGAACGGCCTGCGCAGTGGGTCCCGCGGTGAAACTGTTGCAGCGAGTGCGAACGCTCCATCGGTCCTGGCGGTAGCACCGTGCAGCGGGCCGGGCGCTGCGGGTTGCTGCGGCGTCGTCGATCCAGGTCTCTCGGCCGCTCGGGATGGTCCGTCCATTGTGGGACGGACCCCGGGTGGCCCACAAACCGGTGTGACGCCGCGCGGCTACTTCTTCTCGGCGCCCGCGGAGCCCTCGTCGTCGTCGGGGCCCTGCGGCGCGGGGTAGCGCTCCGGGAACTTGCGGTGCAGGTTCTCCCGCGTGACGGAGGTGAGGTTCTGCAGCGGCAGCCCGGCGGGGCACACCTCGGTGCAGTCGCCCAGCAGGGAGCACGGGCCGAACTCCTGGTCCGCGGCGTCGAGGACCTTGGCGGCGCGCTCGTCCCGCTCCTCGGGCGTCTTGGCCAGCGGCGGCAGGTGCTTGAGCATGGTGCCCACGAACAGCTGCCCGGAGCCGTTGGGGCACGCGGCGATGCAGGCGCCGCAGCTGATGCAGCCGGCGGTGTTCAGGGCCTTCATGGCGACCGGGAACTTGGCCTCCTTGGACACCCGCCGCAGGGACTTCTTGTCCACGGCCAGATCCTTCTTGACCGGCAGGGCGCCGGCGCGCATGGGCTCGATGAAGACCTCGTCCCCGTCCCGGTACGCGTTCAGGGACTGCATGCACGAGGCCCTGTTGCGGTCCGGGCCGTGTGGGACGCCGTCCACGGTCACGCCGCACTTGCCGCAGATGCCCTCGCGGCAGCCGTCGTCGAAGCTCACGGGCTCGTCCCCCTGGCGCTCCAGGGTCTCGTTGACGGCGTCCAGCAGCTCGAGGATGCTCATCTCCTCGCGCGCCTGCACGGGGCTGACGGTCTCGAACCCGCCCTGGGTCTCGGCGTCCGGCTGGCGCCAGACGTGCACGGTCAGCAGCATCAGCGCACCACCTTGATCTGGACGGCCACGGGAATGCTCACGTTGCCGATCGCGACGACGGCGCCCACGGCCTTCGCGGCCACGTCCACCTGGTGCACACGCTGGGCGGTCCCGGTGAGTCCGGTGTCCAGCGCGGCGGTGCGCAGGCCGTGGACCATGTGTCCTGCCAGGGCGGCCATCGAGGCCGCGTAGAACGCCGCGACCGCCGGCCGGGACAGGCTGGAGACCAGGTTTCCGTAGGCGTCGCCGTGCTCGAAGGAGCGTGCGGCCGCCGGGCGGGTTCCGGTGGTCAGGTCCAGCACGTGGTAGCCCACGAACAGGCCCAGCACCGCGCCCGTGGAGCGCATCGACCGGGCGACGATCTGGGGGAGTGTGCGACGTCGTCCCCGGGGGCGCCTGCGGGGGGCGCCGGAGCGGTCGGGGAGGAGGGCGCCGTCGAACGGCGCGCGGCGGTAGGCCATCGGCGTGCCTGTTGCTTGCTCCGGCGCGCTCGTCGGCCGTCCGGGCAGCGCGAGGCGGGGACGCGAGTCCACCACCGTGGCGATCCGCCGCGTGACCTGCCAGGCGGTGCCCGCCACGGTGCGGCCCTCGCGGCGCATGCTGCGGACGGTCAGCTCGGTGCCCGCGAGCACGTGCACCCCGGCGCTCGCCAGCAGGCCGGTGCGCGCCACCCACAGCAGGGTGTTCGGCGGCAGCACCGGGGCGCCCGCGTGGCGCAGCAGCCGGGCGTACTCGTTGAACCGCTCACGGCCCGCGTAGACCTGCATGTTCCCGGCCATGTGCCCCACCGTGAACAGGCTCAGCGCCGTGCCGGAGGCGGCCATCGCGAGCTTCAGGTCCGGGTTCGACGCCGTTCCCAGGGTGCGCTGCCACGCGTTCGGGCGCGGGGCGGCGTCGTCGGGCGCGTCCGAGGGGGCGGCTGCCGGCGCGGCGGTGCGTGACGCGCGCGCGGCGGGCTCTCGCGGGGAGGAGTCGGAGGGAGTCATCACTGCCAATCCTAGGAGTTCGCGCGGACGGGATCAGTTCCGGGGGTCACACGCGGTCATTCCGGCCCACCTGCTCGGTGCCCTCGGGCCACTCGACCTCCGGCAGGCCCACCAGGTGGCCCAGCTCCGCCGCGCTGACGCCCCCGGGGACCACCACCACGGCGCCGTCCCCGAGGGTGAGGTGGAGCCGTTCGGCGTGGCCGGTGACGCGGGTGACGCCGCTGACCAGCTGGACCGTGCCGTCCGGGCGCAGCAGCCGCCCGGGGCGGGCCTACCCCCGTGCCGCCAGGACGTCCGCGATCGCGTCCAGCGCCTCCTCGTTCTGCAGCGAGGAACGGTCGCCCAGGGGCGCGCCCTCGTAGAGCTGGCCCAGCAGGCGGCGGGTGATCTTTCCGGAGCGCGTCTTGGGCAGGTCCGGCACGGCGACGACCTCCCGCGGCTTGGCGATCGGACCGATTTCCCGGGCCACGTGGGCGCGCAGCTCGTCCCGCACCTCCTCCTGGGACAGGGACAGCGCCGCACGGCTGAGCACCACGTAGGCGAGCACCGCGTGCCCGGTCACCGGGTCCGTCACCGGCGTGGCCCCGGCCTCCACCACGTGCGGGTGGGTGACCAGCGCGGACTCGATCTCAATGGTCGACAACCGGTGCCCGGACACGTTGATGACGTCGTCCACGCGCCCGAGGATGTAGAGGTCCCCCTCCTCGTCCGTGCGGGCGCCGTCCCCGGCCAGGAACCAGCCGCGCTCGCCGTAGGCCGCCCAGTAGGAGGCGAGGAAGCGCTGCGGGTCCTTCCACACCGTCCGCGCCATGGACGGGCCGATCTTGTCGACCACCGCGAAGCCCTGCAGCCCCGGGGCCACGTCCTCGCCGGACTCGTCCACCACGCGCAGCGACACCCCCGGCACCGCGCGCGTGACGCAGCCGGGCTTCGGGGAGGTGTGCGGGGCGGCGTCGTCGAACGTGCCGGCAGGCGCGAACTGCGGGTCGTGCGGGCGCGGGGAGGCCACGCACGAACCGGTCTCGGACTGCCACCACGTGTCCACGAACGGCACCTCGTCCCGGCCCACCTGCGCGCGCAGCCAGCGCCACGCCTCCGGGTTGATGGATTCGCCCACGGAGCCGAGCAGGCGGATCGAAGACAGGTTGTAGACCGGCGGCAGGCCCCTGGGGAACGCGCCCATGAGCGAGCGGATCAGGGTGGGCGCGGTGTAGTAGTTGGTCACGCCGTAGCGCTCGATGACCTCGAAGTGGCGGCCGTAGTCCGGGGTGTTGGGCGTGCCCTCGTAGATCACCTCGGACACGCCGTTGACCAGCGGCCCGTAGATCTCGTAGGTGTGCGCGGTGACCCACGCGAGGTCCGCGGTGCACCAGTGGACGGTCGAGTCCACCTTGGCGGGGTCGTTCACGGCGGACAGCTCGTCCGGGCGCAGGATGCCGCTCGCCTCCGGGACGTCCGGCAGGAGGTCGAACATGAGCGCGTGGGTATATGCCGTCTGCACCAGGTATCCGCCCATCGTGTGGACCAGGCCCTTGGGCTTCCCCGTGGTCCCGGACGTGTAGATGATGAACAGCGGGGTCTCCGCGTCGAACGCCTCGGGCTCGTGGACCTCGGAGGCGCGCGCGGTGAGCTCGTCCCACCACACGTCCCGCCCGGGCGTCCACGGCACCAGTTCCTGGTCCTTGGAGCGCAGCCCGCGCGTGCCCCGCGGCAGGTCGGTGCGGCCTGGGCGGGAGGTGCGGCGCACCACCACCACGTGCTCGATCGAGTTCTCGCCGCTGCACGCCTCGTCCGCGGCCTCCTTGACGGGGACGACGACGCCGCGCCGGTTCTGCCCGTCCGTGGTCACCAGCACCTTGGCTCCGGTGTCCTCCACGCGGAACTTCAGCGCCTCCGCCGAGAACCCGCCGAAGACCAGCGAGTGCACCGCTCCGATCCGCGCGCACGCCAGCGTGATGACGACCGTCTCGGGGATCACGGGCAGGTAGACCACCACGCGGTCGCCCTTCTCCACGCCGAGGTCCAGCAGGGCGTTGGCGGCTTTGCAGACCTCCCGCTGCAGGTCCGCGTAGGTGTAGACCGCACGGTCCCCGGGCTCGCCCTCGAAGTACAGGGCCACGTGGTTGCCCCGCCCGGCCGCCACGTGACGGTCCACGCAGTTGTAGGACACGTTGAGTTTCCCGCCCTCGAACCACGCGATCTCCGGGACCGTGTAGGTGGGGTTGCCGTCCTCGTCCGCCCCGGTGCGCCGGGGCTTCTCGAAGCGGTGGGTGGTGTGCCACGGCTCGGCCCAGTCCAGCCTGCCGGCCTGCTCCGCCCAGAACGCGACGCGCGCCTCGTCCGAGACGAGCGCGGGATTCGAGGTGGGGGCGTGGGGGTCCGAGTATGCGAACGCAGAAATGTCGATCAACTCCATCGTTCCTGGCATTAGCACCTCGCCCGCGTGGGGCCGGTTGCTGCGACGTCGACGAGCCAGGTCTCTCAGCCGCTCCGGATGGGAACGCCCTCATTCAACGGGCACCCGGAGCGGGGATGCAAGTTGGTGTGAGACAGCCCACGGGGATCGGTGGCGTGCGGGGTCATGCGGCGTCACGTGGGGCTTCGCCCGGCGAGGGGCGTGGTTAGACTCTGGACCGAGACGATCACGAGTTCCGACGTTCAGCCCTGGCTTGTCGGACGGCAACCCTCTCCCGTAGCGGGGTGCCCCAGGTGAGGATCGGGCCGCATGGCACACCGCATGCGGCAAGTACGGCGCCGCACACACGCGCGCTGGACCCGCTGATGGCCGCCGCGGGCGGTGCACGGGCGCGGGTCGCGTCATCTTCGAGGAACCGGCACATGAGCAAGCGGATCTCCGTCAACGCGTTCGACATGACCTGTGTGGACCACCAGAGCTTCGGGCTGTGGCGGCACCCGCGGTCCCGGGCCACCGAGTACAACACCCTGGAGTACTGGACGAACCTGGCCCGGCTGCTGGAGAAGGGCAAGTTCGACGCGCTCTTCCTCGCGGACGTCGTCGGGATCTACGACATCTACCGCAACTCCGCGGCCCCGGCCGTGCGGGACGGCGCGCAGGTCCCGGTCAACGACCCGTTCATGCAGGTCTCGGCCATGGCGGCCGTGACCGAGCACCTGGGCTTCGGCGTCACGAGCGCGGTCACCTACGAGCAGCCGTACACGCTCGCCCGGAAGTTCGCCACGCTGGACCACCTCACACGTGGCCGCGTGGGTTTCAACGTGGTCACCTCCTACCTGCCCTCGGCCGCCGAGAACCAGGGGCTGCCGCGCCAGATCGAGCACGATCAGCGCTACGAGATCGCGGAGGAGTTCCTGGACGTCTGCTACAAGCTCTGGGAGGGCTCCTGGGAGGACGACGCCGTGGTGAAGGACCGCGAGTCCGGCGTCTACGCGGACCCCACCAAGGTGCACCCCATCCGCCACACCGGCGAGCACTTCACGGTTCCCGGGGCGGGGCTGACCGAGCCGTCCCCGCAGCGCACGCCCCTGATCTTCCAGGCGGGTGCGTCTTCGCGCGGGCAGGCGTTCGCCGGGCGGCACGCGGAGGCGGTGTTCATCGGGGGCACCCGCCCGGACCTCACCCGCTACATGACGGACAAGATCCGCGAGCAGGCGCAGGCCCAGGGCCGGGACCCGGAGGACGTGAAGATCTACGCGATGCTCTCCGTGGTGGTCGCGGACACGGACGAGGAGGCCGCTGAGAAGTACCGCGACTACCTGCAGTACGTGGACCTCGAAGCCTCCCAGGCGATCATCGGCGGCTGGTCCGGTGTGGACCTCTCCCAGTTCCCGGAGGACGAGGCCCTGAACTACATCAAGACGGACTCCATCCAGTCCTTCCTCACGCCGTTCACCCTGCAGGCCAAGGACAAGCAGTGGACGCGCGAGGAGATCGCCAAGCACTGCGCCCTGGGAGGCATGGGTGCCGTGGTCGTGGGCTCGCCGTCCACCGTGGCGGACGAGCTGGAGCGCTGGGTGGACGAGGGCGGCCTGGACGGCATCAACCTGGCCTACCACGTGAGCCCCGGCTCCTTCGAGGACTTCGTGGAGTACGTGGTCCCCGAGCTGCAGGCCCGCGGCCGCTACCGCACCGAGTACGAGGGCTCCACCCTGCGCGAGTCCCTCTACGGCGCCGGCCAGGACCGGGTGAAGGACACGCACCCCGCCGCGGCCTACCGGGGCGCGTTCGCGGACGCGTGCTCCGTGGCCACGGCCAGTTCCCGCTGAGCCGCTCGGCGGGTGTTGAGCGGTGCAGTGGCGTGTGTGACGGTTGAGGCATGAACCCCGGATACGACTCCCTGGCCCACGAGTACGAGCGCGCGTTCCCCGAGCCCTTCCGCACGCCGCTGGAGCGGCACGCCGTGGGCGCGTTCGTGGACTCCGTGAAGGAGTCAGGGGTGGCCGGGCAGGTGGTGGACGTGGGCTGCGGCACCGGCCACGTGACCACCGTGCTGCGCGAGGCAGGGCTGCCCGTCACCGGCGTGGACCCCTCGGAGGCGATGGTGGGGATCGCGCGGGAGAGCCACCCGGATGTCCCCTTCGAGGTCATCGGCCCGGACGCTGGGCAGTGGACCGCGCTCGCCGAGGGTCACGACCTGGCGGGCGTGCTCGCCCGGTTCAGCCTGATCCACGTGCCGCCGGAGCGCGTGCCTGCGGTGCTGGAATCGTGGGCGGAGCGGATGCCGGAGGGCGGCGTGGTGATGCTCGCGTTCCAGGCGATGGACCGTGGCCGGGCGGTCGTCTCCTTCGACCACGCCGTGGCCCCGGCTTGGCGCTGGCACCCGGAGGTCATGGCCGACCACCTCCTGCGGGCCGGTTTCCGCGAGGTCTGGCACAGCATGAGCCGCCCGGACGACGAGCACCGCTTCCCGGAGTGCCACCTGCTGGCGGTGCGCAGCCTGGAACCGGTCCCGCAGGACCCGGTGAGCTGCGGCTGCCGGGTGGAGTGAATGGGCAGCGTCGGCGCCCGAGGGCAGTCTGGGATCCTTAACGACCAGCGGAGGACGTGGCATTGAGCAGGAAACTCACCGAGTGGGGAACCCTGGTGGAACTGCTGCTGGTACTGGCGGGCCTGCCCCTGTCGGTGCTGGCTCCCCAGGTGCTGTGGCAGGTGGTCGGAGAGAACCAGGCTGTGGGTGCGGGCAGGCTGCTGGCACAGTTCCTGGCGGTGTGCGTGGTCGTCGTGGCCCTCATGCTGGTCGACACCCTGGTGGACGCTCTGCTCTACGCGCTGACGCGCAACCGGACGGTCACCCAGATCTGCTCGGCCGTCGTCTTCGTGGGAGTGATCGCCGCGCTGTTCTCTGTGTGGGTGCCCTGGTCCGTGGGCCTCGTGCTCGCGAGTGTCGTGTCGGCACTGTTGATGCTGATCTTCTCGAAGCTCACGGCCGAGCGGTACAAGGGGTTGCTGGACCGGGACGCTTGAGCAGAGAGCCCCGAACCGCCGGTTGAAGGCAGCGCTCATGCTCGGCATCAGCCTGACCGGCCAGGATCTGAACATCGGCTCGATCCGCGTCCCTCATGCGCTGTGGCTCGGCGGGCTCGTATTCCTCATCGCCGTCGGGGGAATCGGGTTGAACATGCGTCGAGACGCGCGCGCTCGGCAACTCTCTGTGCCGAGGCGCGCCACTGCCCGGAATGATGCTTAGCCGCGGTGCATAGCCAGACGGGTACCCGGTGAGCTGCGGGTGCCGGGTGGAATGACGGCAGCCCGCTCAGCCCGCCGTTGAGCCGTGCCATCGCGAGGCCGACGCCGAGTGGCATGGCTCGGGCACGTGGGTCGGCTCAGGCGCCGTCGATCGTCCGGGGCTCACTCCCCGACGGCACCGTCGATCGCCTCCCGCAGCAGGTCCGCGTGGCCGCAGTGGCGGGCGTACTCCTCGACCATGTGCGTGAGCACCCACCGGGCGTTCATGTCCCCGCGGACCGGTCGGGCAACGGGAGCGTCCATCGGGTGCTCGTGCGATGCGGCGAAGTTCTCCCACCGCTGCCGGGACTGCTCCACGGCGGCGGCCCAGTGCGTTCGCAGGGCATCCCCGTCCGCCTCGGACGCGGAGTTCCAGTCCCAGTCCGGGTCCTTCTCCCACTGCACGCTGTCCCACGGGGAGCACTGCCGCCGCCCGCTGAGCACGTGGCAGAACCAGTGGTCCTCCACATAGGTGAGGTGCCGCAGCATTCCGCCCAGGGTCATGGTGCTGGACAGGGGACGCTCCTGCAGCTGCGCCGTGCTGAGCCCCTCGGTCTTCCACGCAATCGTCGCGCGCAGGTGGTCCAGGAACCCCAGCAGCGTGGCGGTCTCGTCGCCCTGCTGCGGTGGTTCGGGGCGGCCCTGCTCATCCTGCTGCGGTGTGTCCATGGGCTCACGGTAGACCCTGCCGCGGCCCTGTCTGCCGGGCGGCGCGCGACAAAGCTGTGCGCGCGACGTCGTCGTGCGGGCCCCGGGGGCACATCACCTGGCGGGGTGGCGGGCCCCGGCGCGCCGGTCCGGCATCCGGGCGGTGCGGCCTACAGTGATGATGTGGCTCACACTGCGAGCCGCACGAATGCAACTGCTACGAAGGAGTAGCCATGAAGGTTTTCGCCCACGCCGAGCCGGGTGCGCCGGCGGAGGAGATCGAGGTGGAGCGCCCCGAGCTGCAGGGCTCCGAGGTGCTGATCCGCATCACGAACTCGGGGGTGTGCCACTCGGACGTGCACTGCCAGGACGGGTACTTCGACCTCGGCAGCGCCGGGCGCTACGAACTGACCGCGGCGGGCGCGCAGTACCCCGTGGTCCTCGGCCACGAGATCGTGGGGGAGGTTGTCGACGCCGGACCGGAGGCCACCGTGCAGCCCGGGGACACCAGGTACATCGTGTTCCCGTGGATCGGCTGCGGGCAGTGCCAGGCGTGCCAGGAGGACCGCGAGAACTACTGCAGCGGGAAGAAGCGCAATCTCTCGGTGCAGCGCCGCGGCGGCTACGCGGAGGAGGTCCACGTTCCGGACGAGTGCTACCTGGTGCCGCTGGGTGACATCGACCCGTCCTTCGGCGCCACGCTCGCCTGCTCCGGTCTGACCTCCTATTCGGCGGTCAAGAAGATCATGCCGCTGCCCGCGGACAAGCCCGTGGCCGTGATCGGCGCGGGCGGTGTGGGACTGATGACCATCGCGGTGCTCAAGGCCCTGGGCCACGAGAACATCGTGGCCGTGGACATGAGCGAAGCGGCGCTGAAGAACGCGAGCGCCGTGGGTGCCTCCGCGACCGTCACGGTGGGTGGCGAGGACCTCGTGGGGGACATCGTCCGGGCCGGCGGGGAGAAGATCGCCGCCGCCATCGACCTCGTCAACAACGGGGACACCTCCAACGCCGCGCTCTTCGCCATGGCCAACGGCGGCACCCTGGTCAGCGTGGGCCTGTTCGGCGGGCAGTACCAGTTCCCCACGGCGCTGACCGCGTTCAACCTGCTGAACATCCGCGGCAACTTCGTGGGCAGCCTGCCGGAGCTCAAGGAGCTCGTGCAGCTCGCCCAGGACGTGGACCTGCCCAAACCGCCCATCCAGGAGGTCCCGCTCACGGCGGAGCAGGTCAACGCGTCCCTGGACGGCCTGCGCAACCGCACCCTCAACGGCCGCGCGGTGCTCGTGGCCTCCTGAGCCGCCGCGGCGCGGGCGCCGCGCGAGAGGACGACGACGCCGCCGTCACCCGGCTGCCCCGGGTGGCGGCGGCGTCCGCGCGCCGGGGGCGTACCACGGAAGCATCAGGGAGGAGTGCCGCGGAGTGGGGCCGAGGTGCCTCACGGCGCGGGCGCGCCCCACAGAAAGGGGAGCATTCCGAAAGGCGACCGGGCGGCAGGGGTGCCTGTGCGGCGGCGTCGTCGTGCCCCTCAGAGCAGCCCGGAGGTGAGGCGGCAGACGTTCTCCACGAACTTGCGGCCCAGGGAGCGCCGCTCCCACGCGGCGAGGTCCAGGCGGGTGGAGTGGGCCGCGAACTGCTCCACGACCTCCTCCATGCGCTCGCGGAACCCGCGGTCCACGATCATCACGGAGACCTCCAGGTCCAGGGCGAAGGAGCGCTCGTCCATGTTGGAGGAGCCGATCACGGAGACGATGTCGTCCACGAGCACGAACTTGGCGTGCAGCACGGTGGGGGAGCTGTAGCGGTAGATCTCCACCCCGGCGCGGGCCAGCTCCGAGTAGTAGGAGTTCTGGGCGTGCTGCGCGAGGAACTGGTCCGAGGTCTCCCCCACGAACAGCTGGATCCGCACCCCCGCCTGGGCCTCCGTGGTGAGGGCGTGCAGCAGGGACTCGTCCGGCACGAAGTACGGGCTGGAGATCACCACCCGCTGGTTCGCGTTGTAGATGAGGTGGTTGAACAGCCGCAGGTTGTTCTCGGTCTCGAACCCGGGCCCGGAGGGCACCACCTGCGCGTATACGGGACCGGAGGCGTCCTCCAGGACGGCGGCGGACTCGTCCAGGAGCAGGTCGTCCGTCTCGGAGTACCAGTCCGAGACGAACAGGGCGTTGAGCTCCGTGACCACCGCGCCCGTCACCCGGATCATCAGGTCCTTCCACTCGAGGCCCTTCCGGATGTTCTTCTTCTTGTTGTAGGAGCGGTGGATGATGTTCTGCGAGCCCGTGTAGGCCACCCGGCCGTCCACCACCAGGATCTTGCGGTGGTTGCGCAGGTCCGGGCGCTGCCACTCGCCGCGCCACGGCCGCACGGGCAGCATCCGGCGCCAGGGCACACCGGAGGCGTCGAACTCCCGCACGAGCTCCGCGTAGCCGGGGTACCCCACGGAGCCCATGTGGTCGATCAGGATGCGCACCCGCACGCCCCGCTCGTGGGCGCGGATCAGGGCGTTGAGCAGGTCCCTGGAGACCTGGTCCACCGCCACGATGTAGAACTCGAAGTGCACGTAGTCCACCGCCCGGTCCACCTCCTCGGCCATGCGGGCCATGCTGAGGTGGTTGTCCGTGATGATCTCGACGTCGTTGCCGCCCACCACGGGCAGCGCCCCCAGGTTGTGGTTGAGCGCCGTGGTGGTGCGGACCCACTCCGGGTACTGCTCGAACTCGGGGCCGAGGTCGAACCCCTCGGGGGTGTTCTCCTCGATCACGTGGTTCATCCGGGCCTGCTTCTCCATGCGGCGCCGGGGCAGCCGGGAGGAGCCGAGGACCAGGAAGAGCACGAGGCCCGCGTAGGGCAGGAGGAAGAGTGCCAGCAGCCAGGCCAGCGCCACGGAGGGGCGGCGCTGGTGGGGGATCCAGCCCAGCGCCACGAGCTTCACCACGAGGTCCAGCACCGCGAGCGCGAGCAGTATCCACCCGGGCAGCGTGTTGGCGGGCAGCAGGTTGAAGGGGATCCAGGGGTTCATGCGTGCGGTTCCATCAGGGGCGGGGGAGGTGGTACGAGTCCTCGGGGCCGTCCGAGGGCCGCTGCGCGAAGCCCAGGCGCAGCAGCATCCGGCGGGCCGGTTCTGCTTCCGCGGTCTCCGCCGGGACGGAGACGTGCACGGCGCGGACCGCGGGGTCTTCGAAGGCCCGTTCCACGAACGCGGCCAGCGCCTCCGAGGCGAGGCCCCGGTTGCGCCGGTCGGCGACCACCGAGCCCTCCAGCTCCAGCTCCCCGTTCATCACGGGGCCGGTGAAGCCACCCGTGCCCACGATCTTCCCGGAGGTCAGCTCGACCCCCACGAAGCGCGAGTACGGGGACTCCGTGGCGAAGTGCGCCCCGGCCTCGATCGCCCCGCGTGCCCAGTCACGGTCCCCCGCGGAGGGGAACCCGGGGCCGAAGTGGGGCAGGACGCGCCCGTCCGCCACGGCCTCGAGCTCCTCGCGCGTGAACGGACGCAGCTCCAGCCGCTCGGTGCGCAGGGGCTGCGGCATGTCCAGCTCGGGCAGTTCGTCCATCATGGCCACACCCTACGGGCTCTCGCCCCGCCCCTCAGCCGAAGTGGCGGGGCAGGGTGGACTCGTGGGCCTCACGCAGGGCGTCCAGGCCCACGGCGAACTCGCCCTGGAAGTCCAGGGTGCCGCTCACCGCGTCCACCACGCCGATGCGCGCGTAGGGGTAGTTGCGCACGGTGCACATGTCGGTGAAGCGGACCTCCTCGGAGCGGGGCACGGCCACCACGGCGCGGCCCTGCGACTCGGAGAACAGCAGCGTGAACAGGTCCACGCCGTCGCGCTCCGCGACCTCCCCGAGCCCGATCCGCGCACCCACGCCGAAGCGCAGCGCCATCTCGGCGAGCGTGGCGGCCAGCCCGCCCTCCGCGACGTCGTGCGCGGCGTCGACCATGCCGTCCCGGGACATGTTGATGAGCATGTCCCCGAGGGTGCGCTCGCGCGCCAGGTCCACGCGCGGGGGCGTGCCGCCCAGGTGGCCTCGCACGCGCGCCCACTCGGAGCCGTCCAGCTCGTCCGCGGTCTCGCCGAGCAGGTAGATGGCCTGGCCGTCCTCGCGCCAGCCCGACGGCGTGCGGCGGGTGACGTCGTCCAGCACGCCCATCATGGCGACCACCGGGGTGGGGTTGATGGCCACGCCGCCGGTCTGGTTGTAGAGGGAGACGTTGCCGCCGGTCACGGGCACGCCCATCTCCTGGCAGCCGTCCGAGAGCCCGCGCACGGCCTCCGCGAACTGCCACATCACGTCCGGGTCCTCGGGGGAGCCGAAGTTGAGGCAGTCGGAGACGGCCACGGGGCGGGCCCCGGCGGTGGCCACGTTGCGGTAGGCCTGCGCGAGCGCGAGCCGGGCACCCTCGTAGGGGTCCAGGCGGGTGTAGCGCCCGTTGGAGTCGGTGGACAGTGCCACGCCCAGGTTGGTGGTCTCGTCCACGCGGACCACGCCGGCGTCGTCCGGCATGGCCATGGCGGTGTTGCCCTGCACGTAGCGGTCGTACTGGCTGGTGACCCACGCCTTGGAGCACAGGTTCGGGGAGCCCATGAGCTCGAGCAGGGCCGGGCCCAGCTCCGCGCCGGAGGGGCGTGCGGCGTCCTCCGGGGAGCCCGTGAAGTGCGCCGCCTGCAGGGCGTCCTGGGACTCTGGACGGGCGAAGGGCCGCTCGTAGACGGGGCCGTCGTGGGCCACGGTGCGCGGATCCACGTCCACGATCACCTCGCCCTGGTAGTCGATCACCAGCCGGCCGGTGTCCGTGACCTCGCCGATCCACGAGTACTCGACGTCCCACTTGGTCATGACGGCCTCGAAGTCCGCAACCTTCTCCGGGGTGACCACGGCCATCATCCGCTCCTGGGACTCGGACATCAGGATCTCGCCCGGGGTCAGGGACGGGTCGCGCAGCAGCACCTCGGTCAGGTCCACGCGCATGCCGCCATCACCGTTGGAGGCCAGCTCGGACGTGGCGCACGAGATGCCCGCCGCGCCGAGGTCCTGGATGCCCTCCACCAGCGAGGACTTGAACAGCTCCAGGCAGCACTCGATGAGCACCTTCTCCGCGAACGGGTCCCCCACCTGCACGGCGGGGCGCTTGGAGGGCTTGGAGTCGTCGAAGGACTCCGAGGCCAGCACGGACGCACCGCCGATGCCGTCGCCGCCGGTGCGCGCACCGAAGAGCACCACCCTGTTCCCGGTGCCGGAGGCGTTGGCCAGGCGGATGTCCTCGTGGCGCATCACGCCCACCGCCAGCGCGTTGACCAGCGGGTTGCCCTGGTAGCAGGGGTCGAACTCCACTTCGCCGCCGATGTTCGGCAGGCCCAGCGAGTTCCCGTAGCCGCCCACGCCGGCCACGATCCCGTGCACCACGCGCTGGGTGTCCGGGTGGTCGATCGCACCGAAGCGCAGGGGGTCCATCACGGCCACCGGGCGGGCGCCCATGGAGATGATGTCCCGCACGATCCCGCCCACGCCCGTGGCCGCACCCTGGTAGGGCTCCACGTAGGACGGGTGGTTGTGGGACTCGATCTTGAAGGTCACGGCCCAGCCGTCCCCGATGTCCGTGACGCCGGCGTTCTCGCCGATGCCCACCATCAGGTTCTTGCGCATCTCGTCCGTGACCTTCTCGCCGAACTGGCTCAGATGCACCTTGGAGGACTTGTAGGAGCAGTGCTCGGACCACATGACCGAGTACATGGCCAGCTCCGCGGCGGTGGGACGGCGGCCCAGGATGTCCTTGACCCGCTCGAACTCGTCCCGGGAGAGCCCCAGCTCCGCCCAGGGCAGCTCGGTGTCCGGGGTCGAGGCGGCGTGCTCGACGGTGTCCAGGTTGAAGTGCGTTTCACTCATGACGTGTGCGGTGTCCCTTACGTGAACGGGGTGGTGCGTGCGGGGAGAGATGGAGGGGGCGACGACGACGCCGGGCTCGCGGCGTCGTCGTGCCGTCAGCGGGTCAGGCGCTCCAGGACCGAGACGAACACGTCCAGGCCGTCGGTGCCCTCGCGCATGCCCACGGTGCCCGCGCCGGAGAGGTCCGCGCCGAAGCCCGGTTCCACGGCGTGCTCCGGGTGCGGCATGAGGCCCACCACGTTGCCCCGGGCGTTCGTGATCCCGGCGATGTCGTTGCGCGAGCCGTTGGGGTTGCCGCCCACGTAGCGGAACGCCACGCGGTGCTCGGCCTCCAGCTCGTCCAGGGTGCGCTGGTCCGCCACGTACTGGCCGTCCTGGTTCTTCAGCGGCACCACGATCTCCTGGCCCGCGGTGAAGCGCCCGGTCCAGGCGGTCTCGGCGTTCTCCACGCGCAGCCGCTGGTCCCGGCAGATGAACTTCAGCTGCTCGTTCTTGATCATGGACCCGGGCAGCAGGTGGGCCTCGGTGAGCACCTGGAACCCGTTGCAGATGCCCAGCACGGGCATCCCGCCGTCCGCGCTCGCGGCGTCCACGATCTTGTCCATGAGCGGCGCGAAGCGTGCGATGGCCCCGGCGCGCAGGTAGTCCCCGTAGGAGAACCCGCCCGGCAGGATCACGGCGTCCACGCCCTGCAGGTCCTCGTCCGCGTACCACAGCGGCACGGAGGTGCCGCCGGCGATGTCCACGGCGCGGGCGGCGTCGCGGTCGTCCAGGGTGCCCGGGAAGGTCACCACGCCCACGCGGACGCCCGCCAGACGGGCGTCCGGGGCGGGCTGGTCCAGGTCCGCGACCAGCGGGGTCTGCTCGGCGGTGAGGTGCTGCGCCACGCTCAGTTCTCCTCGGCCAGCTCGGAGACGTTGACCACGTCCTCGATCACCGGGTTGGAGAGCAGCTTCTCGGCGGCCTCGCGGGCCTGGGCCAGGACCTCGTCCGTGACCTCGCCCTCCACGGTGAGCTCGAAGCGGCGGCCCTGCCGGACCCCGGTGAAGCCGGTGAGGCCGATGCGGGGAAGTTCGTTCGCGATCGCCTTGCCCTGCGGGTCGAGGATCTCGGGCTTGGGCATGACGTCAACAATGATGCGGGGCATCGGCGCTCCTGTACGCGGTGCGAAGGGATGGGCGCGGAGAGTGCCGGTTCGGGTGCCGTCTCACGGGCCCGACGCCGTGGCGTCGAGACCCGCTCCGCGAGCTTGCCCCACCAGTCTAGCGGCCGGGGGCGGGCCCGGGCGTACGCTGGGGGCCGTTCCACAGCCCCTCCCCGCGGCGCTGTCCGGCACCCCTGTTCGACAGCCCGTTCCCGAGAAGATCCAGGAGCCCCCATGGCCGACGCACCCGAACCCATCCTCCTGGACCTGTGGGCGGACATCGTCTGCCCCTGGTGCTACGTGGGCCGCGTGGCCCTGGACCGCGCGATCAGCGAGGAGGGCCTGGAGGGGCGCGTGCACCGCACCCTGCACTCCTTCGAGCTGGACCCGGACGCCCCGGTCGCGGGCCCGGACGGCGGTGCCGGGCTGCCCACCAACACCGAGTACCTGCGGGAGAAGGTGGGGCTGAGCCCCGAGCAGATCGCCGAGGGCGAGGACCGGCTGCGCGCCCTCGCGGACTCCCTGGGGGTGCCCTACGTGGACGTCCGACCCAGCGGCAGCACACGTTCCCTGCACCGGTTCCTGCAGGCGGTGCAGGCCACCGTGGGCCACGCGGCGGCGGCGTCCTTCTTCGCCGCCCTGCAGGACGGCTACTTCTCCGGCACCCTCGACATCTTCGACCCCGTGGTGCTGGCCGAGCAGGCCCGCGCCGTGGGACTCCCCGCCGGCGACGCCGCCCAGCTGGCCGCCGAGCCCACCTCACCCGTGGGGGAGAAGGCGGAGAACGTGGTGTCCCACGACATCGCCACCGCCCGGCAGATCGGCGTGCGCGGCGTGCCGTACCTCGTGGTGGACCGCCAGTTCGCCGCCCCCGGCGCACAGGACGTGGCAGCCTACCGGCAGCTTCTGCGCCGCTTCGCGGACTGAGTCCGCGCCTCGTCCGGGGGAGGGGACCTGCCTCCGCCCGGCCCGGCCGGTCTCTCTCCGCGGTCCGTTCCGCGAGCCCGCACCACCCACGGGAAACGCCCCGTGCCTCCGGAAAGTTCCGGACGCACGGGGCGTTCCACTGCTGCGGAGGCGGAAAGCCGCCGCTGGCGGGTGCTACTTCTTCAGCTGGGTCTCGATCTGGTCGAGCACGTTGTTGGAGGAGTAGTAGTCCAGGCGGAAGGAGTCCTGGCCCAGGGCGTAGACGGCCTTGTTCTTCACGGCCTCGGTGTTCGCCACCAGGCTGTCCTTGAGGTAGGCGTCCTTGCCCTCGTCGTCGGAGGCGAAGAGGAAGACGGTCTTGCCGGTCGCGGCCTTGGACAGGTTCTCGCCGGTGATGGGCTTGATGTCGCTGCGCTGGCCCATCTGGGAGTTCTTGTCCACGGCGTCCTCGGGGACGTCCGCGAGCTTGAAGCCGAGCTTCTCGAGGAGCTTGCCCTGCGCGGACTCGGAGGTCCAGATGTTGGCGCCGGAGTCGTCCTTGAAGGAGCCGGCGTTGTAGACCATGCCGGTCACGGGCTGCTCGGGCTCCTTGATGTTGTCCTTGACCTCGTTCACGCGCTCGTCGAAGGACTTCACCAGCTCGTCGGCCTTCTGCTGCTTGCCGGTCAGCTCGCCCAGCTGCTGGGAGACCTCTTCCCAGTCCTTGTCGCTGTAGTCCATGACGTAGACGGGGACACCCGTCTCCTTGAGCTGGTCGTAGATGTCCATGGCGGAGTCCGCGCCGCTCTTGGAGACGACGATCAGGTCCGGGTTCTCGGCGAGGATCTTCTCGGCGCTCGGGTCACCGGTGTAGAGGGACTTGACGTTCTTCTCCTTGGCCTTGTCACCCCACTGGGTGAAGAAGCCCTGGTCGTCGGAGATGGAGGTGTTGGCGGAGGTGCCGCCGGAGGCGATCACGGGAGCGTCGATGGCGAGCAGCGAGCCGGTGAGGGTCACGGCGGTGGAGACGATCTTCTCGGGCTTCGACTCCAGCTTCACCTCCTGGCCGTTGTCGTCCTTGACGGTCTTGGGCCAGGTCTCGTCGGAGGCCGACGCCGAGGCGCTGGAGTCCGAGGACGAGCTCTGCGAGCCACCGCAGGCGGTGAGTGCGAAGACGGCGCACAGGCCGACGACGAGCGCCGCGAGCAGGCGGCGCAGGGTGGATGTCTGGGACACGAGTTTCCTCCGTGAGATCGGGACGGGGTCCTGGATTGGCGGGCCAGATGGACAAGCCTGTTAGGAAGCTTAGGCTAACCTAAACTGGAACTGGAAGTGACACGCGGAAGGTGACGCGAAGTTTCCCGGCCTCAGCGGGGGACGATCAGCGGTCCACCGGTGGCCGGGTCCTGGACCACCAGGGCGTCCAGGCCGAAGACCTCGTGCAGCAGCTCGGGCGTGACCACGTCCTGCGGGGTGCCCTGCGCGGCGACGACGCCGTCCCCGAGCACCACCAGGTGGTCGGAGAAACGGATGGCCAGGTTGAGGTCGTGCAGCACCATCACCACGGTCTTGCCCTGCTCGCTCTGCAGCCGGCGCACCAGGCGCAGCACCTCGATGCTGTAGGCGAGGTCCAGGTACGTGGTGGGCTCGTCCAGCAGCAGCGTGGGGGTGTCCTGGGCGAGGGCCATGGCGATCCACACCCGCTGGCGCTGCCCTCCGGACAGCGCGGAGATGGGCCGGGTGCCCAGGTGGGACAGCCCCGTGGCGTGCAGCGCGCGGCGGACCTCCTGCTCGTCCTGCGCGGACCAGCGGCTCATCCAGGACTGGTAGGGGTGGCGGCCGCGGGCCACCAGCCCGGCCACGGTCAGGCCCTCCGGGGCCACGGGGGCCTGGGGGAGCATGGTCAGCCGCCGGGCCCGGTCCGGGCGGCGGATGCCGCGCAGGTCCCGGCCCTCGAGCTCCACGGTGCCCTCGTAGGGCAGCAGGCCGCACAGGGACTTCAGCAGGGTGGACTTTCCGCAGCCGTTGGGTCCGATCAGCGTGGTCACCGCACCGGCGGGGACCTCGAGGTCCAGGTCGCAGAGCACGGGCTCCTGGCCGTACCCCGCGGTGAGGGAGCGGGTGGCGAGTCGGGCGGGGCTCATGCGCTGGCCTTTCGGTTGGTCTTCACGACCAGGTAGATCAGGACGGGGGCACCGCAGAAGGCGGTCACGATGCCGACCGGCAGCTCCCAGGGCAGGACGGTGCGGGCCAGGAGGTCCGCGCCGGAGACGAGCAGTGCACCGCTGAGTGCGGAGCACAGCAGCGGCGGCGTGGGGGTGCCCGCGAGGCGCTGGGCGATCTGCGGGGCCACGAAGGCGACGAACGGCACCGGCCCGGCGGCGGAGACGGCCACGGCCACGAGGACGACGCCGAAGAGCAGCTGCACGGCCTGCGCCGCCCGGATCCCGTGGCCCAGCACCTGGGCGACGTCCGGGCCCAGGGCGAGGGCGTCGAGGCGGAAGGCGAGCCAGCCGGCGAACACCACGGCCACGACCACGCACGCGAGCACGGGCCAGGCCTCGCCCCAGCCGCGCCCGTTGAGCGAGCCCGTGAGCCACAGCTTGGCGGTGGCCGCCTGGTCCACGTTCGTGGTGGCCATGAGCCACGTGGAGATCGCGCCCAGGAACATGGAGATGCCCACGCCGATCAGCACCAGGCGGATCATGGAGTCCCGGTCCTTCCCCGCCACGAACCACACGGCCAGGGCGGTCAGGGTGGCCCCGATCACCGCGACCACCGGGACTCCCAGGACGTTGTAGCCGAAGCCGGCGACGGCCCCCACAACGCCGGTGCCACCGGACGCGGTGATCACGAAGACCGCCGCGGTGGACGCCCCGCTGGTGATGCCGAGGACGTCCGGGCTGGCCAGGGGGTTGCGCGCCACCGACTGGGTCAGGGCGCCGGCGTAGGCCAGCGCCGCGCCCACGAGCAGGCCGAGGACGGCGCGGCCCATGCGCCACGTGAAGACCACCGTCTCCTCGATGTGGCTGCCACCTCCGGCGAGCGTGCGCAGCACCTGCGGCACGCTGAGCTGGTAGTCGCCCATGGCGATGCCCAGGGTGAAGGTGAGGACGCACAGCAGCACCAGCACGAGTCCCACGAGGAACCGGCGGAGGCTGAACGAGACGGACCACGGGCCCGCGCGCAGCGCGGAGATGCCGAGGTCCGGCGCGGTGGTGTGCGCCCGGGCGCGGGGCTCGGCCAGGAGACGGCTCACAGCGAGGTCACCTTCCCCCGGCGGATCAGGACCACGAAGAAGGGCACGCCCACCAGGGCCATGACGATGCCCATCTGCAGCTCTCCGGGACGCCCGATGACTCGCCCGAGGACGTCCGCGCCGAGGGCCAGGGCCGCGCCGAGCAGCGCGGAGTAGGGCACCAGCAGGCGGTAGTCGGGGCCGAGCAGGCCGCGCACCATGTGCGGGGCGGCGAGGCCGATGAAGGCCACGGGCCCGGCGGCCGCGGTGGCCGCTCCGCCCAGCAGGGCCACGGCCAGCAGGCCGAGCACCCGCTGGCGGGTCACGTTCAGCCCGAGCGACTCCGCGACGGGCTCGCCCAGGGCCAGCAGGTTCAGGCCGGGCCCCTGGGTCATGGCGAGCACGGCGCCCACCAGCACGAACGGCGCGGTGACCGCGGCGACCTCCAGGGTGACGCCGGAGACGGAGCCGGTGGCCCACTGGCGCATGCGGTCCAGGGTGTTCTGGTCGGAGAGCACCAGCGCGTTCACCACGGCCATCAGGATCGCGGACAGTGCCGCGCCGGCCAGGATGACGCTCAGCGGGTTGGCCGCGCTGGAGCCGGTGGAGGACAGTGCGAAGACGGCAGCCGTGACCAGCGCGCAGCCGATCAGCGCGGGCCACACGTAGCCCAGGGGAGATGCAGCCCATCCCCACACGATGCTCAGCACCACGGCGGCGGCCGCGCCGGCGTTGATGCCCAGGATGCCCGGGTCGGTGAGGGGGTTGCGCGTGTGGCCCTGGATCACGGTTCCGGCCATGCCCAGCGCCGCCCCCACGAGCAGGGCCACGAGGGTGCGCGGTAGGCGCAGCAGGCCCATCACGGTCACGAGGTCGTCGGCCTGCGCGGCCGGGCTCAGCCGCTCCGGTGCGAACGCGTACGTGAAGGCCTGGGGGATGCGCTGCCACCCCTCGGCCAGGGTGTTCAGGCGCCCGCCCACGAGCAGGCTCAGCAGGCAGAGACCCGCGATCGCCGCGATCAAGAGCACGGGCAGCCAGAAGACGACGCCGCGGCGTCGGGCGGGAGCCACGGAGTCGGCGGCCTCGGGGTCGGGTGTGCCCGCTCCGGCTGCCTCCGGACCGACCGGTGCGGAACCGGTGGCCGTGGAACGGGGCGCCTCGGTGCCGCGTCCTGCGGCACCGGATGCTGTGGAGCCGGATGCCGTGGACGTGCGGGTCGCGCAAGCGCGTGCTCCGGAATCGGAGTCGGTGGCTGCGGCGGGCGAGCGGTCGGCGTTGTCGGCGGAGGCGTCCCGGTCGGGGCCCATGGCCGGTGGGACCGGTCCGGGGGCGGCGGGGGCGTCGGCCGGGGCCGAGGGGCGCGAAGTCACCCAGCAAGGATAGGCATACCTTAGTGAAGCGCCAAAGCCCGTGCGGGGGATGACGGGGGCCGCCCGGGACTGCCCGGGGCGGCCCGGACGCCGTCAGCGGACGTCGATGCCCAGGCGCCGGGCGAGCGCCGGGGCCAGCGCCATGAGCTGCTGCTCGTCGACCACCGTGCCCCGCAGCGCGTCGAGCCCGTCCACGCGGGTGAACTCGAGCCCCCGCAGGTCCACGGCGTCGAACTGGGCGGAGCGGACGTCCAGCGTCTCGGCGCGGCAGCCGCGGAAGGCCACGCGGGTGGCGCGGGCGTTGACAAGGTCCACGTCACGGAACGAGCAGTTCTCGAAGATGACGTCCTGCAGCGTGGTGTCCCGCAGGTTGAGGAAGTCGATCTTGCACCCGGTGACGAGCACCGAGCGCCAGACGCCGCCGTGCAGCACCGCCGCGCCGATCCGCGAGTCCCGTACCGAGGCGGTGGACCACGAGGACTCCGGTGCGGTGAGGGAGGGCGCGCTGAGCTCTGCCACCTCCGTGTCGTGGATCCGCGCGCCCTTGAGGTTCGTGCCGTCCAGCTGCGCGCCCTGCAGGATGCAGTCCAGCAGGGTGAGGCCGTGGAGGTCGCGGTCTGCCCACGCGGCGGCGCGGATCGTGAGGCCCTCCAGGCTCTCCTCCGCGTACACGTCCCCGGAGAAGGTCTCGACGGCGCGCGGTCGACACGGGGCCAGCCGGGGTGCTGTTCGGGAGGTGGCACCGGGGGTGCTGGGACGTCGGGCGGAAGGAGTGGCGGGGCTCATGATCGACGAACCTACCGGCCCCCTCCGACACGCATAACGGGCCCACCTCGTGGAGGTGGGCCCGTTCGTGGAGGCGTGGTGCGACGTCGTCAGCCGATGGCCACAGCGCCCACCAGGACGCCCACCACGAGCATCACCAGCGAGACCACCAGGGCACGCCAGAGCACCTTCTTGTGGTGGTCGCCCAGCTGCACGCCCGCCAGGGAGACGAGCAGCAGGATCGCGGGGACCAGCGGGGACTGCATGTGCACGGGCTGGCCCGTGATGGAGGCGCGGGCCATGTCCACGGCGGGGATCCCGTAGTGCGCGCCGGTCTCGGTGAGCACCGGCAGGACGCCGAAGTAGAAGGCGTCGTTGCTCATGAAGAACGTGGCCGGGATGCTGATGAGCCCGGTCAGCACGGCCATGTACGGGCCCATGCTGGAGGGGATCACGTCCACGAGCCACTGGGACATGGCGTCCACCATGCCGGTGCCGGAGAGGATGCCGGTGAGCACCGCGGCCGCCATCACCATGGAGACCACGGCGATGATCGAGGAGGAGTGGGAGACCAGCATCTTCGCCTGGTCCGTCATCCTGGGGAAGTTCACCACCAGGGCGACCGCGCTGCCCACCATGAACAGGTAGGGCAGGGGGACCACGTCCACCACGAGCAGCACCATGATGGCCACGGTCAGCACCAGGTTGAACCAGAACAGCTGGGGGCGCAGGGACTCGCGGTTGGGGTCCAGGGCGGTGTCGGTCAGGCCCATGCTCACGGGCGCGGGGGAGCCCGAGCCGCCCGCGGCACCCGCGGTGCCGGAGCCCGCGCCCACGGTGGCACCGGCGCCCCAGCGGGCGGGATCGGCCACGGCCAGGCGGCGTCGTTCCGAGCGCCCGAGCAGCACGGCGAAGACGAAGATGACCACGAGACCCGCGCCGAGGGAGGGGAGCATGGGCAGGAAGATGTCCGTGGCCTCGACCTTCAGGGCGGCCGAGGCGCGCGCGGTGGGCCCGCCCCACGGGACGATGTTCAGCGCGCCGTTGGTCAGGCCGGCCACGCACGTGAGCACCACGGGGCTCAGGCCCAGGCGCTGGTAGACCGGCAGCATGGCCGCTGTGACCACGATGTAGGTGGTGGAGCCGTCCCCGTCCAGGGAGACCAGGGCCGTGAGGATCATGGTTCCCACCACCACCTTGGCGGGGTCGTGGCCGGTGGCGCGCACGATCAGGTTCACGAGCTTGTCGAAGAGCCCCACGTCGATCATCAGCCCGAAGTAGATGATCGCGAACATCAGCAGGGCGGCGGTGGAGGACATGTCCTTGACCGAGTCCATGACCATGTCGCCGAGGCCCAGACCCGCGCCCGTGAAGAGGCCGAACACCGTGGGCACGATGATCAGGGCGAGCAGGGGTGTGAGGCGTTTGCTCATGATGAGCCCCATGAAGGTGGCGATCATCAGGAACCCGAGTACGACGAGCATGGGCGTCTCCTGGGGACTGTGGGTGGGTGACGGCGTGTGAGCCGGAGCCGAAGGCGGCGTGTGCTGCATCACACGCTAGGGGCGGGAGGGCCCGCGCGGGCCGTTGTGCTCATTGCCGCTGGATGTGCTCGTTGCGCCGTTTGTGCGCATTGTGCTCACGAGGTGTTCAGAGACCTAGGATGAGCCCATGGCCACCGGACGCACCCCCGCGGGAACGTTCACCACCCGCATGCTGGTGGTGCTGTTCGGCATCGTGGCCGGGATCGTCGTGCTGTGCCTCGCCGCCGTGCTCGTGCTGAGCGTGGAGCGCGTGTACGACCAGGCGGAGCGGGAGGCCCTGGGGATCGGGCGCACGCTCGCCGCGGACCCCGCCGTCGTCGACGCCGCACGGGAGAGTTCCGGCGCCACCTCCCTCGACGCCGCGCGGCTCGCGGACGGGCCCGTCCAGCAGCGCGCGGAGGCGGTGCGCCAGCGCACCGGGGCGCTGTTCGTGGTGGTCACCAACGACCGCGGCGTGCGCCTCTCCCATCCCGACGCCGCCGAGCTCGGCCGGGAGGTCAGCACCTCGCCGGACGCCCTGGGCGGGCGGGAGTCCGTCTCGCGGGACGCGGGGACGCTCGGCGAGTCCGTGCGGGCGAAGGTGCCCGTGCGGGAGGGCGAGCGCGTGGTCGGCGAGGTCAGCGTGGGCGTGCCCGTCTCCGTCGTGACCGGGCAGGTGCGCCAGGCGGCCGTGTCCATCGCGATCATTGCCGTGCTGGCCATGGCGCTCGCCGCGGGGGCGGCCGCGCTGCTCGTGCGGTGGCTGCGCCGCACCACGCTCGGGCTCGAGCCGGAGGAGATGGCGCAGCTCGTGCGGGACCAGGAGGCCGTGCTCTACGGGGTGGAGGACGGCGTGATCGGCATCGGCCCGGACGGCCGGATCAGCATCCGCAACAAGGCCGCGCGCATGATGCTCGACCTGCCGCGGCGCTCGGAGGCCGCGGACGTGGTGGGCAGGCCGTACACGCAGGCCGGTTTCGACGACGCCCTCACCCAGGCCATCACGCGGCAGCGCTCCGGGGAGGGCGCCGAGGCGTCGGTCGTCCGCCTGGACACCTCCCACCGCTCGATCCGCGCCCAGGTGCAGGGCGTCCACCGGGACGGCGTGGACCTCGGCCAGGTGGTGCTGCTGCGAGACCTCACCGCGGTGGAAGACCTGCGCAGCCGGCTCTCCGCGATGCGCGCGATGACCGATGCGCTGCGCGCCCAGCGCCACGAGTTCGCCAACCGGCTGCACACCATCTCCGGGCTGCTCGCCAACGGGGAGAGCGAGCACGCGCGGGACTACGTCGCGCAGATCATGGCCTCCGGGCCCGTGCGGGATCCCGTGGCGAACATCTCCGCCGTGACGGACCCGTTCCTGCGCGCGTTCATCGGTGCCAAGGGGGTCCAGGCCCACGAGCGCGGCGTCGACCTGCGGGTGGGCCCGGAGACGGTGCTGGAGGGCCAGCTCGTGGAGGCGCAGGACGTGACGGCGATCCTGGGCAACCTGATCGACAACGCTCTGACAGCGGTCATCGAGGCGCCCGAGGGTTCTGCGCCGGCCGGGGACAGCTCCCCGGCGGACGGGGACGGCGGGCGCTGGGTGGAGGTGGACCTCATCGGGGAGGGCTCCACGCTCCACCTCGCGGTGGCGGACTCCGGCGCGGGCGTGGCCTCGGGGCTGGACATCTTCGCCTCCGGGGTCAGCACGCGCGAGGAACCGGGCCTGGACGTCCACGGCCACGGGGTGGGGCTCAGCCTCTCCCGGCGGCTGGCCCGCACCATGGGCGGGGACGTGTGGCTCGCGGACCCCGGCGGGGCGGAGGAGGGGCAGGGCGCGGTCTTCGTCGCGCGGCTGCCGGGCGTGCTGGCAGTGGGAACGGACACGGAGCAGGGGGAACCATGAGCGACTTCAGGGTGCTGGTCATCGACGACGACTTCCACGTGGCCGCGCTGCACGTGGGCTACGTGGACGCCGTCCCGGGGTTCACGGCGCTGCCGCCGGTGCACGACCTGCGGGCCGTGAGCAGGGCGGTGGCCGAGACGTCACCGGATCTCATGCTCGTGGACATGTACTTCCCCCAGGGCTCCGGGCTGGACGTGCTGCGCGCCGTGGACGTGGACGCCTTCGTGCTCTCGGCGGCGTCCGAGCGTGCCACCGTCACGGCGGCGTTCCGGCGCGGGGCGCTCGCCTACCTGCTCAAGCCCTTCGAGCCGGAGGCGCTGCAGTCCAAGCTGCGCGGCTACGCCCGCTACCGTCGCCAGCTGGACGCTCCCGGGCCCCTGGACCAGGCGGCGATCGACCGTGCGCGCAGGGCGGTGACGGGTGCGGAGGAGACGTCCTCCGGGCCGAGCGCGTCCGCCACGGAGACCTCGGTGCTCGCCGCCGTGGTGGAGGGCGGGGAGGTCACGGTGATGGACGTGGCCCGCGCCGTGGGGATCTCCCGGGCCACGGCTCAGCGCTACCTCTCGGCCATGGCCCAGCGCGGTGAACTGCGCCTGGAGCTGCGCTACGGCAGCCGCGGCCGCCCCGAGCACCGCTACGTGCACGTGGCCTGACGCGCCGGACCCGCGGTCACCTCGACGCTCACGGCTGCGCTTCGGGACTCACAGCTGCGCCTCGACACTCACAGCCGCACCTCGACGACGCCGGCGACCTCCCGGCACGGGTGCTCCGCGAGGTTCTTGGCAGGGTCCGGAGGTGCAGTGCGTCCGGCATCCAGTGCCAGACGCGAACCCCCGAACGTCCCCGCGAGGTCGAAGACCCAGAAGTGGTTGGGGCACTCCAGATGGTCCGCCCCGGAGCTCGGGCTCCGGCACACCGTGGCGCCCTGGTGGGGGCACTCGTTCGCGAGGGCGTGCAGCCGCCCGGCTCCGTCCCTGGTGAGCACCAGCGCCCGCCCGGCCACGCGCACCGGCACCGCGCTGAGCGGTTCCGCGAGCGCCCGGGCGACCGCGGCGGCGTCGGGAACCTCGTGCCAGCTCACGCCGCGACCGCCAGCAGCCGGTCCGTGGCGGCCACCAGCCGGGGGCGCAGGGAGGCACCGCGCGCGGCGAACGCCCGCTGCCGGCGCACGTACTCCGCCTTGCCCTCCGGTGTCTCGATCCGCACGGGCTCCACGTCCCAGTCCTGGAGGTCGTAGGGGGAGGCCGCCATGTCCGTGGCGCGGACGTCCCACGCCAGCTCGAAGCAGTCGGCCAGCAGGTCCGAGTCCACGGCCGGCAGCAGCTTGTACGCCCACTTGTAGAGGTCCATGGTGGCGTGCAGGCAGCCGGGCTGCTCCATCCTGCGCTGCGTCTCCCGGGTGGGCTGCAGCTGGTTGCGCTCCACCGCCTGCGGCTGGAAGAAGCGGAACGCGTCGTAGTGGGAGCAGCGGATCCTGTGGGTCTCCACCACCTCGTCCGTGCCCTCGGCTCCCAGTCGCAGCGGTGCGTCCTCGTGGCGCACCCCGTTGCTCTCGGCCCGGTACGCCATGGCCCACTCGTGCAGCCCGAAGCAGTCGAAGGTCGCGGGGTTGGCCGCTGTTCTGCCGAGCAGCTCGCGGGTGAACCGCACCGCCGTCTCGCGCTTGGCGAGGAAGGCCTCGGCCGCCACGACGACGCCGCTCGCGCCCTCGGGCGCGCCCGCCGCCGTCAGCTCCGCGGGCGTGGCGGCACGGTAGAACTTCCACTCCTCGCGCTCCGGGGCGTCCAGGAGGATCACCCCGGGGCCCTGGTGCCAGCGCGTGAACTGGCCGGGGGAGAGCGTGTAGTAGGTGAAGAGGAAGTCCTCCACCGGGTGCTTCTCCCCGCGGAACCGCCGGTCCAGGAAGGGCTGGGTCCACGGTCTCACACGTGCCTCGTGGGCCTCTGCGCGGCGGGTCCACTCCTCGCGGGGCATGCACGTGAGCAGGTTTTCCGCGCCGGGGGTGGGCTCAGGCATCGTCGAGGTCCCGGGCGCTGGTGATGAGCCGGTGCATCTGCTCGTTGAGGGCGTGCACCTGGTCCGGGCCGATGTTCAGCCGCTGCATCATGCGCAGCGGGACCTCTCTCGCCCGCTCCCGCAGGGCCGTGCCCTCCGGGGTGAGGGCGACGGCCAGTGCGCGCTCGTTGTGGGGATCGCGCTCGCGCGTCACGTACCCCCGGGCCTCGAGCCGTTTGAGCAGCGGCGAGATGGTGGCGGAGTCCTGGTTCATCTGCTCCGCGAGGTCCTTCACCGTGCGCGGCGCGGAACCCCACAGCGCGAGCATCACCAGGTACTGGGGGTGCGTGAGCCCCAGCGGTTCCAGGACCGGGCGGTAGCTCTGCACCACCGTGCGCGAGGCCACCGACAGCGAGAAGCACAGCTGATTGGCCAGGGCCAGGGGGTCCTCGACGGGGCCCTGCCCCGGCTCCGGGCGCGCGTCAGGTCCCCGGGCGGCGTCGGGCTCCTGCGCCTGGCGCGGCTCCCCGGCCCCGGGAGCCTCTGCGGTGTCGGAAGTCGTCGGGCGTCCAGGCGCGTCAGAGGCGCCCGGCGTGCCAGGGGTCGCGCGGTCGGAGGTGTCAGCGGCCATGGGTGGAAGCCCGGGTCAGCGTCCCGTGCCGCCGTAGACCGTGGCGGTCTCGTCCGAGTCCAGGCCGAAGGCGGTGTGGACGGCTCGCACGGCGTCGTCGAGCCTGTCCACGCCGGTGACGATCGAGATGCGCACCTCGGAGGTGGAGATCATGTCCACGTTGACGTTCGCGTCCGCCAGGGCCTCGAAGAACGTGAACGCCACGCCCGTGTTGGTCTTCATGCCCGCGCCCACCAGGGAGAGCTTGCCCACCTCGCTGTTGTAGTCCAGGCGGGTGTAGCCGATCTTCTCCTCGGCGGCGCGCAGCAGGTTCATGGCCAGCTCACCCTGGGACTCGTCCAGGGTGAAGGACACGTCCGTGAGGGGGTGCTCGCCCGTGGAGACGTTCTGCACGATCATGTCCACGTTGACCTTGGAGTCCGCCAGCAGGCGGAAGATCCGCGAGGCGATGCCCGGGTGGTCCGGCGCTCCGACGATCGTGATCTTGGCCTGGCTGCGATCATGCGCGAGACCGGCGATCAACGGCTGTTCCAAGGGAATCTCCTTCTGGGGCGTGGGCATCTCATCGGGGCTGGGAATCACCCAGGTGCCCTGGTTGTGGGTGAAGGACGAGCGGACGTGCAGCCGCACGCCGAAACGGCGGGCGTACTCCACGCAGCGCAGGTGCAGGATCTTGGCGCCGTTGGCCGCGAGCTCGAGCATCTCCTCGGAGGAGACGCGGTCCAGCTTCCGGGCGGAGGGCACGATGCGCGGGTCCGCGGAGTAGACCCCGTCCACGTCCGAGTAGATCTCGCACACGTCCGCGTCCAGTGCGGCGGCCAGTGCCACGGCGGTGGTGTCCGAGCCGCCACGGCCGAGCGTGGTGATGTCCTTGGAGGTGCGGTTCATGCCCTGGAAGCCGGCGATGATGGCCACGTTGCCGGCCTCGAGCGCCTCGCTCACGCGCAGCGGGCTGACCTCCACGAGCTTCGCGGCACCGTGGGCGCCGTCCGTAATCATCCCGGCCTGGGAGCCGGTGAACGACTGCGCGGGCACCCCGAGGTCCGAGATGGCCATGGCCAGCAGCGCCATGGAGATCCGCTCCCCAGAGGTCAGCAGCATGTCCAGCTCACGGGCCGGTGGCTTGCGGGCGACCTCGTTGGCGAGGTCCAGCAGGTCGTCCGTGGTGTCACCCATGGCGGAGACCACGACGACGACCTGGTGTCCGGCGTTCCGGGTCTCGGCGACCCGCCGGGCGACCCGACGCACGCCGTCGGCATCGGCGACGGACGAACCGCCGTACTTCTGGACAATGAGGCTCATGCATTCCTCTCACGGACAGGCACGCATCCCGACGGGCGGGAGGTGACGGGGATCAGTGCCCATGCTATCGGCTCACCCGCCGCGGCCCCGAGCCGGTGGGACGGCGCAGGTCACACACGTCGGCGGTGACTTCCGGGCCCGACGCCGCGTGTCAGCCGGCCTCGGAGACCACCGTGCGGCCCTCGAACGCGCGGCCCAGCGTGACCTCGTCCGCGTACTCGAGGTCACCGCCCACGGGCAGTCCGGACGCCAGGCGGGTCACCCGGATGCCGAGGGTCTTCAGCAGCCGGGAGAGGTAGGTGGCGGTCGCCTCGCCCTCCAGGTTGGGGTCCGTGGCCAGGACGATCTCCTGGACCGCCTCGTCCGACAGGCGGGTCATCAGCTCACGGATGCGCAGCTGGTCCGGCCCCACGCCCTGCAGCGGGGAGATGGCGCCGCCGAGCACGTGGTAGAGGCCCCGGTAGCTGCGGGTGCGTTCGATGGCCATGACGTCCTTGGACTCCTCGACCACGCAGATCACGCTGCGGTCCCGGCGGGCGTCACGGCAGATGGCGCACTCCGCCTGCTCGGTGACGTTGCCGCAGATCACGCAGAAGGACACAGAGGTCTTCACCGTGGTGATGGCGTCCACGAGCTGCTGGACCTCGTCCTTGTCCGCGTCCAGCAGGTGGAACGCAATGCGCTGGGCGGACTTCGGCCCCACGCCGGGCAGCCTGCCCAGCTCGTCGATCAGGTCTTGAACCGGTCCTTCGTACACCGTGCTCCTTCAGTGGTCTGCGGTGCGGGGGTCGCCCGCTCGATGACGCCGCCCGGGCTGCTTGCTCCGGACTCCGTGCTCCGGGTGCTGGATCGTGGAATCTGTGCCCTGTGCCCTGTGCCCCGGGGTGTGGGTGCAGCTTGCCCGTTCCGGAACACCGGACTCGGTCCTGGCACCGGTTGACGCGCCCTGGAGACCGGGCCGGGATCCGATCCCGCTCCGGCCTGTGCGTTCGGCGCTCGGCACACGGGGCCGGGGCGCACTGGTCACTGGTTCGCGTCGTGTGCTCGTTCGTCGATCAGCATGCCACCCAGGATCCGCTCGATCGCTGCCCGACCATACAGGGACGAGTCCTCGAGGGACTCGTCGTCCGCGCCGGGAACGAAGTTCTCGTCGTCAGCGCTCGACCCCGTGCCGTCACCGCGCTGCCCGCCGTTCTGGTCTGCGGTTCCGGGGGTGGTGGCACGCGCGGCAGCGATCGCGTCGGCGTGGCGTTCGCGCCAGCTGGGACGGCTCCCCGGTTGCCTGCCCTGCGAGCCCGCGGATGCGGTATCGCCACCGTGGTTGCTGTTGCCAGTGCCAGTGCCAGTGCCAGTGCCAGTGCCAGGGCCGGTGCCGTGTCCGCTGCCGGTGGCACCGGGACTGCCGTTGCCGTCGCCGGGAGCACTGCCCCCGTCGGGGCGGGGAGCGGTGCCAGCGCCGCCGCGAGGGCCACTGCGGGCATCGGCGGCCGCCGGTGCGTGTGCTCCGGGCCCCGGTTCCGTGACCCGATCCGGTGCCGGGGTGTCCCGGCGTGGAACCGGTCGCGTCCGGCTCAGCGGGGCGTCGTACATGTCCGCGGGCGGCTCGTCCTCCGGGGGAGGCGGGGGTTCGTCCGGGCTCCAGTACTCGGGCCCGCGGTCCGCGTGACGATCTGTCCCTCGCGATGACTGAGGTGAGGACTGGTGCGGGGACCCGGACGGGGACGAATCTCCGGGCTGACCGGTCTGGGGCGAGGCCCCGGATGCGGCAGAGCCCCCGGGGTGAGACCATCCTCCGGACCGATGCGAGGGTTCGGACTGGGATGACGACTGGGCCGACGACGCTGGACCAGGCACGGATGTCCCCGGTGCCGCCAGCCCGGGATCCACGGTCACCGCCTCCGCAGAGTCCTCCGCAGCAGACTCCCCGGCAGGGGAACCCGGTGCCTCCGACTGCGCGGCCTCCGCTGAGGGACCTGCGGGATCCGCGTGGGCGGGCGGTTCTGAACCGACGGCGTCGGGCGTGCTGGCCGCAATCCGCTCGGGCTCACCGTGCTCCCGCCGGGGGTGCTCCGACGTGGAATCTTCGCCCCCCTGGGGTGCGGACGCAGCGGCGGCGTCAGCGGCGTGGGCCACCTCGGCCGCATTGGAGGTGGTACCCGGGCCTGTGTCCGGCTTCGTGGTGGAACCCGGCTGCGGGATGGCGGCAACGGACCAGGACGTGACGGGCTCGTCATCGTCCTCGGCGAGAGCGGTGGCGGTCCGCGACGGGGCGGGGTCCCGGTTCTGCGGGCCGCGGTGGCGGTTGACCCCGAAGCCCTCGGGGTCGCGGAAGTAGTCGGGCTGATCGCGGGAGCGTCCGTCGGCGGGTGCCCCTCCTGTCGGGCGGCGGCCGCGCGAGGGCCCCTGTGCGCTGGACGCACCCTGCCCGTTGGACCCGTTGGACCCGTTGGACCCGTTGGACCCGTTCGGCCGGTTTGGCGGCCCGTTCGTCCCACCGGGCCCGTTGGTCGGACGGGGGCCCGGGCCGCCGGGTTCCTGTCCCCGGGAACGGCCCTGGGTGTCCCCGGGGCGCACGGCCTCCACGGCGCAGTCCAGGCCCACGACGGTCTGGATGGCGTTACGGACGTCCGCCTCGAAGCGGGGGAAGTTGAGGATGTCGCCGTCGCCCTCGAACGCGATCCGCAGTGTGCCGTTCTCGTACGAGATGGGGGTGCCGCGCACGGTGATGGCCCAGGCGACACGACGGATCTCCGCCAGGGCGGAGACGATCTCGGGCCACGAGGAGCGCAGCAGCTCGAGCTCGCCGCTGGTGACGTCGCTCGGGGCGCTCTGCTCCTCCGGAACCTGCGGCGGCTGCGGGGCGGCCTCCCGGGACGCGGTGCGCTCGGAGACGCTGTCCGTCGAGGTGCCACCGGATGCCGACGTGCTGGAGGTGGCCGTGGCGGACGCGGGGATGCCGGACGAGGGGGCGGCGGGTGCGTCGGCCCGGGAGTGGGCGGCGTCGGGCCCGGAACCCGGGCGCGACTGTGCTGCCGGCGCGGGCTGCTGGGCGGGACGGGAGGTCCCCTCCTGCATCCGGGAACCGGCGAGCGAGGACTGCTGTGAATCGTCGACGGTGCCGTCGGCCGGGGGATGCTGCGCCTGGGGTCCGCGGGCCTGCTCCGGCACGGGCTCACCGGCCGCGGGGTGGGCGCTTCCCTCCGTCTCCTCGGACTCGTCCTGCGGGTCGGTGGGCTCCCGGACGTCCGGGGTCTGCTCGGTGGGCCGACCCTCGGCCGAGCCGTTCGCGTCCGCACCGGCCGGGGTGGAGCCGTCCGGGGCCACGGGCAGCGAGGGACCGTCCTGCTCGCCACCGCGCGGCTGCTCGACGACCGGAGAAGTCTCGTGGCCCGCCGTCGCCGGGGGGGCGGGCGCAGTGGGTTCCGGCGTTGCGGGTTCGGGCGCTACAGGTTCGGGTGCCGCGGTTCCGGCGGACGACGTCGCGGTGTCCCCCGTTCCCTGCCGGATCCCGGCCCCGCGCGGGATGCTCAGCCGACGCTCCAGCCGGTCCACGCGGGAGGTGATGCCGCGCGTGGTGTGGTCCGCGGCGGGCAGCAGGATCCGAGCGCACAGCAGCTCCAGGTGCAGCTGCGGGGAGGTGGCACCCGTCATCTCGTTGAGCGCCTCGTTGATGATGTCCGCGGAGCGGGACAGCTCCGCCGCGCCCAGCTGGGTGCTCTGGTTGCGCAGCCGGTTGATCTGGTCCGTGGGCATGCCGTGCAGGATGTTGTCCGCGGAGTCCGGCACCGCGTTGACCACCACAAGGTCCCGGAAGCGTTCCAGCAGGTCCTCCACGAAGCGGCGGGGGTCCTGGCCCGTCTGGATCACCCGGTCCACCGAGGAGAAGACCGTGGCGGCGTCTCCGGCGGCGAAGGCGTCCACGACGTCGTCGAGCAGGGCGGCGTGCGTGTAGCCCAGCAGGGCGACGGCGAGGTCGTAGGTGATGCCGTTCTCGTCCGAGCCGGCCATGAGCTGGTCCAGCACGGAGAGCGAGTCGCGCACGGAGCCGCCGCCGGCGCGGACCACGAGGGAGAGCACACCCGGTTCGGTGGCCACGCCCTCCTCCCGGCACAGCTGCTCCAGGTACGTCATGAGCGGCTCCGGGGGCACCAGCCGGAACGGGTAGTGGTGCGTGCGGGAACGGATGGTGGTGAGGACCTTGGACGGCTCCGTGGTGGCGAAGATGAACTTCACGTGCTCCGGCGGCTCCTCCACGATTTTCAGGAGCGCGTTGAAGCCCTCTCGCGTGACCATGTGAGCCTCGTCGATGATGAAGATCTTGTAGCGGTCCCGCACGGGCGCGAAGGTGGCGCGCTCGCGCAGGTCACGGGCATGGTCCACGCCGCCGTGAGAGGCAGCGTCCATCTCGATGACGTCCAGGGAGCCGGCACCGTCCCGGGCGAGGTCCCGGCAGGACTCGCAGTGGCCGCAGGGCGTGGCAGTGGGGCCCTCCGCGCAGTTCAGGCAGCGCGCGAGAATGCGGGCCGAGGTGGTCTTGCCGCAGCCGCGCGGCCCGGAGAAGAGGTAGGCGTGGTTCACCCTGTTCTTGCGCAGAGCCGTCATGAGGGGCTCGGTCACGTGCTCCTGACCGATGACGTCCTCGAAGGTCTCCGGGCGGTAGCGGCGGTACAGGGCTGTAGTCACGTAGGAAACCTTAGCGGGGGTCTCGGACACGCACCGGGTGCTCGCGGGGGTGGGGAGCGGGAATGAGAAGACCCCCCGTGCACCCGCCAGAGCCCATATACCCTTGCTGCCTTCCGGCCCTGGGGGAGTTTTACGAGATGGCGCCACACGAGGGGCTGACCCATACTTTAGCCCACTCACGCCAGGAGTTCGAACCGCCCCTCCGCCACCCGGCCGTTGCGACGATTCGCGTCCGGCGCCACAACTCCGCTATGCTGATTGCCGCACGTTGCCCGCGTCAGCGGTTCTCGTGCGAGCCTGGAGGATTCGCCTAGCGGCCTATGGCGCACGCCTGGAACGCGTGTTGGGTTAACGCCCTCGGGGGTTCAAATCCCCCATCCTCCGCCACGACCGAGACCCCCGGACCGCCCCACGACGGACCGGGGGTCTCGTCGTTCCGGCCGTTCCAGGAAGGGAGCCACGAGCTCGTTCCGTCCACCTGTGCGGGGGCGCCGCGTGCCCCACCAATCGGCTCTCGACCAACTCGCCACGACAAATGCTCGGCAACCGCCGCAGGGCACCCGCCAGTGGGTACTCTGTGGGTCATGGTCGAACTGCACCTTCCGGTGTCTCGAGCGGTCGTCATCAGCCTCCCCGGCAGCAACAGGCGACCCGGCTTCCTTGCCCAGCCGCTGTCTGGGGCCTTCGACGTCTCGGACGCCTTCCACGGTGCCACCCAGGACTGGGGCCCTCTCTTCAGCGCGGAGCGTTTCGCCGAGCGGTACGGTCGTCCTCCGTTGCCCGGACAGATCGGGTGCGCCGTCAGCCATGCCCAGGTCATCCGGCAGTTCGCCGTCGAGAGCGGCGAGGAAACGGATCTGCTCCTCGTGGCGGAGGACGACGCGCGGTTCACCGTGGACTTCCCGCTCGTTCTGCGTGCGCTCGCGAGTGCGCCGCTCCCGTACGATGTCGTGGTGCTCGCGGACGGCTGGGGCATCCATCCGCGGCTCCACGTCCGCCGCATGTTCATGGGCATGTCGCAGCTGTCCCTCCTGTCACGTGTGATCCGCGGCGGTGAGCGCAGCTACCGCGTGGGCCGGCTCGCCGGCCAGGGTGACTGCACGGGTCTGTACCTGTTCACGCGTCGAGGTGCGCGACTCTTCGATGCCTTCGTGCGGTCCCTGCCCGATGGAAAGCTCGACTTCGTCTCCGACGCGTGGTCGCTTTTCCGGGACGAGGCGGGGCTGGACGTGGCGTTCCTGCGTCCCAGCCTGGTCACCTTTGCCGGTGTCTCGAGCGTCCGACCCCCGGACGTTCTGGCCCGCGAAGCCGAGGAGGATGCGGTGGCCCCACCGAGGACCTTCCGGACCCGGGTCTCGGAGCGAGTCGCGGTGCGATCGCGGCTCCGTGCCTCGAAGCTTGCCGTCCGCGCCACCGTCGAGGACCTGAGGTTCCGGCGGGGCCGCTGACCGGCGGTGGCCGGGCGACGACGACGTCGTCGGGCCCGGTCCCGCGCGTCTCGGTCGCCGGGCCTCCCGCCCGGATCGCGAGAGCGGCGCCGGACCGTGGACGCGGGCGGGAAACGACCGGATCGCGGGCTGGGTGCACCACCCCGCGGTTCACATCCCGCCGCAGAGTCGGGCCGGTGGCCCCGCCGCGCGTAGGGTGGACTGTGAGCCAGGGCACAGCCGATGATCGGGGAACCATGACACCACGGCCGCACGACGCCGCCGCACCGCGCGCGCAGGATTCCCGCGGGATCTCCGCCCGTCCGGCTCCCATGGAGCGTGACCCCGGAATGCCGGTGTCCACGTGGCGGCTGCGCAGCGACTGCTGGGAGTACCTGGGATTCGCGGTCAAGCGCCTGGCCACGGACCACGACCACGCGGAGGCGCTCGCGGGCGACGGCGAGATCCAGCGCAACCTCCGGGCCCTGGAGACCATCGAGCTCTACTGGGGCGGCTTCGGGCAGCGCTACGTGATGGCCATCCGCGACTTGCTCGAGGCGGGGGACTACCCGGCCGCCCAGGACCGCATCCGGCGCGTGGTCCGGCGGCTGCGCAGGGACACCCTCCCGGACGAGCCCCGGGACGACTTCCTCGACGAGCAGGAGCGCGCCGAGCAGCTCAACGACGAGGAGACCCGGCCGCGTTTCGAGGTCCTGGTGGTCGACCAGATCCGGCCGCAGGACAGGGACGCCCTGCGCGCCGAGACGCTGCGGTTGCGCAACCCCGCTGACGACTTCGTCTACGACTACGTGATCGTCCCGTCCGCGGACGACGCCGTGGCGGCGATCCTCACGAACCCGCACATCCTCGCGTGCGTGCTGCGCCCCGGTTTCAGTGAGCACACACGGGAGAAGTTCAGCAAGGACCTGACGGAGACCGTCGGCCTTGCCCGCGAGCAGGTGGTCCCGGGGGCCGCGTCCGGGCGCAGCTCACTCGCGTCCGTGCAGCGGGTGCTCGGGCTGGCGGACACCCTCTCAGGGCTGCGTCCGGAACTCGACCTCTACCTCGTGGCGGGCGCGCACATCGAGGACCTGGCCGGGGCGCTGACCCGGCGGTTCCGGCGGGTGTTCCGTCGCGAGGACCAGCTGGAGCTGCACCTGTCCCTGCTGCGCCGGGTCTCACACCTCTACGACACGCCCTTCTTCTCCGCCATCCAGGAGCACGCCCGGCGCCCCGTGGGAGTGTTCCACGCGCTGCCCGTGGCTCGCGGGGGCTCGGTGATGTCCTCCCCGTGGATCCGCGACCTCTCGGACTTCTACGGGCTGAACCTGCTGCTCGCGGAGACGAGTGCGACGTCGGGCGGGCTGGACTCGCTGCTCGCACCCACCGGGGCGATCAAGAAGGCGCAGGACCTGGCCACCCGCGCGTACGGGGCCAAGCACACGTTCTTCGTCACGAACGGCACGTCCACGGCCAACAAGATCGTGCACCAGGCGCTCACGGCGCCGAACGACGTGGTCCTCGTGGACCGCAACTGCCACAAGTCCCACCACCACGCCGTGATGCTCACCGGAGCCCGGCCGGCCTACCTGGAGGCGTACCCGCTCAACGACTTCGCGTTCTACGGGGCCGTCCCGCTGAGCCGGATCAAGCAGCTGCTGCTGGACTACAGGGCGCAGGGCCGGTTGGACGAGGTGCGGATGATCACGCTGACCAACTGCACCTTCGACGGCATCGTCTACGACCCCGAGCGGGTCATGGCGGAGTGCCTGGCCATCAAGCCCGACCTCGTGTTCCTGTGGGACGAGGCGTGGTTTGCGTTCGCCGCCTTCCACCCCGTGACACGACGGCGTACGGCCATGGCCTCTGCCCGCAGGCTCGAGCACCGGCTCGGCACTCGCGCCCACGAGGCCGCCCACAGGCAGCAGCAGGAGCGGCTCTACGCGCCGGACGGCACCCCCGCACCGGACGAGGTCTGGCTGACCGAGCGGCTCGTGCCCGCCCCGGACGCCCAGATCCGGGTGTACGCCACGCAGTCCACGCACAAGACCCTCACTGCGCTGCGGCAGGGGTCCATGATCCACGTCTACGACCAGGAGTGGTTCCGGGAGGCGGAGGACCCCTTCCACGAGGCGTTCATGACGCACACCTCGACCTCCCCGAACTACCAGATCCTCGCGTCCCTGGACATCGGGCGTCGGCAGGTGGAGCTCGAGGGCTACGAGCTCGTGCAGAAGCAGCTGGACCTCGCCACGAGTCTTGCCCAGGCGATCGCCCGGCACCCGCTGCTGCGCAGGACCTTCACGGTGCTCACGGCACACCACCTGATCCCGCCGGAGAACCGGCAGACCCAGCGGCCCATGCCCATGCGGGACGGCACCGCGTCCATGTGGAAGGCGTGGGCCGAGGACGAGTTCGTGGTGGACCCCTCGCGCATCACCATCGAGATCAGCCGCACGGGCGTGGACGGGGACACGTTCAAACACGAGTACCTCATGGACCGCTACGGGATCCAGGTCAACAAGACGAGCCGCAACACCGTGCTGTTCATGACGAACATCGGCACCTCCCGCAGTGCGATCGCCTACCTCATAGAGGTGCTGGTGAAACTGGCGGAGCGCTTCGAGGAGGACTGCGCGCAGAGCGCCCCGAGCGTCGTCGCCCCGGACGAGCGGGAGATGCCGCCGCTGCCGGACTTCAGCTCCTTCGCCCCGCCCTACGCCACGGACGGCGTGCTGCCCGACGGGGACATGCGCGCCGCCTTCTACCGCGGTCAGCGAGGGGCCGTGGAGTACGTGCTGGGGGACGCGCTGCGCGAGCGGGTGGCGCGCGGCGAGGAACCCGTCTCGGCGGCCTTCGTGACGCCCTACCCGCCCGGCTTTCCGATCCTGGTGCCGGGCCAGGCCATCACGGCGGAGGTCCTCGCGTTCATGGCTGTGCTCGACACCCGCGAGGTCCACGGCTACGACCCCCGCCGTGGCTACCGCATCATGCGCCGCTGACCCGGCCCACGCCTACTTGCGGCGCGGCGTGAACGTGGTGGAGCACTTCCAGGTGGTGCCGCCGCCGGTGGCGACGACGTCCACGCGCACCGTGCGACCCGGCGTGGCCCCCGCAATGGGATAGCGCACGGCGGCCGTGCCACGGGTGGAGGCCTTGGTGGACTTGGTGTTGGTGGTCGTCTTGTAGTGGGCGCTCGTGGTGACCTTCGCGCCGTTGCCCACCTTGGACACGTTGACGACGGTGGTCGTGTACTGGCGCGGCTGCTTGACGGAGACGCTCGCCTGGCAGGGCCGCACGGTGGCGGCCTCCGAGGGAGCGGTTCCGGCGACGGAGAAGCCCGCCGCCAGCACGAGCGCCGCGAGGGCGGTGGCGGAAGAGCGGCGAAGGGTGGAGACGGTGACCATGACAGGGTCCTTTGTTCCGGACGACCGAGGCACCCAGCCCGATACACAGGGGGACCGGCAGCCCGCCGGTCCGCGCCGTCGTCGTCACGTCCGATGGGGATGGCAGAACTGTAGCCCGCCCAGTGACCGCCCGGTAGGTTTGCGCATGAAAACGGCCCCCGCGTCGGATTGTGACGCGAGGGCCGGTGCTACGGGGAGGCCACTCAGGAGACCGCGCTGAGCACCGGGGGCTGGACGGGCAGGCGCACGGGGTGGAAGTCGGCGTCGAACTGGGCGCCGAGGCCGCGCTGAATGAAGCGGACGGTGGCCTGCGTGCGCTCGTTCTGCGCGCGGGTGCTCTCCACGCTCTTGCTGCGGTCCGCCGTGGCTGTCAGCGAGCCGTGCACCAGCTGGGACAGCTCGGCGGTGTCGCCCTGCGGCAGGTAGCCCTCGTCCATGGCGCGCTGCAGGATCTCCGAGAGCACGGCCTGCAGCTGGGCCACGTGCTTGCCCAGCTTGGCGAAGTCCTCCGGGGAGAGCACCGTGCGCATCGCCTGGCCCGGGGGCAGGTGGCGGCGGCTGAGGTCCTCGATCTGGAAGCGGATGTACACGCCCAGCTGGTCCACCGGGTTCTCGACAGCGGCGAGCTCCCGGTTCAGGTCCGAGACGAAGCGCTCGGTCTTGTCCAGGGCGTAGGCCACGAGCAGCTCGCCCATGTCCGCGAAGTAGTTGTAGACCGCCGTACGGCCCACACCGGCGGTTTTGGCCACGCGGGTCATCGTGAGGTCCGTCAGTCCGTTGCTGTAGAGCAGCTCTCCGAACGCGTCGAGGATGGAGCGCTGCGTGCGCTCGCGCTGCGCGGCGTTGCTGGAGGCTGAGATGCGGGGCATGACGACACCTTATCCGATTCTGTCAGCAAAATGGAGGGTTTGCCGACGGCCGTGGGCTCTTGCCTCCATTCCACCCCATGCGAGCCGGGAATGCCCCGCGGAACAGGACATTCCCGGCAGGCTTACAGGAATCTCAGTGCCGGTGTTCTGTCACGCCTCAGCGGCGAGACCGCCCTGCCACAGGGAGTCGAAGGGCAGGTGCGAGCTCAGCCGGTGCCGGATCCCGGCGGTGACGAAGCTCTTGGCGGTCCGGGCAGCATCCAGGGGAGCCGCACCCTTGGCGAGCTCGGCGGTGATGGCGGCGGCCAGGGAGCACCCGGCGCCGGAGACGGGCACCTCGCTGACCTTGGGCTCGCTGAGCACCTCCAGGGTGGAGCCGTCGTAGAACACGTCCACGGCGTCCGGACCGGCCAGGCGCACGCCACCCTTGGCGAGCACTGCGGCGCCCGAGGAGTCGTGGATGCGCTGCGCGGCCTCCTTGAGGTCCTCCACCGAGTCGATGGACTCCATCCCGGACAGCGAGAGAGACTCGAAGTGGTTGGGCGTCACGAACGTGGCCAGCGGCAGCACCTCCGCCTTCAGCGCCTGGTCCGTGTCCAGGGCGGCGCCGGGCTCCTGGCCCTTGCAGATCAGCACGGGGTCCAGCACCAGGTGCTTGGGCTGCAGGTCCTTCATGGCGGTGGCCACGGTGCGGATGGTGTCCGGGTGGCCGAGCATGCCGATCTTCACGGCGTCCAGGTCGAACGCGGAGGTGATGGTCTGCAGCTGGTTCGCCAGGGTCTGCTGGTCCACGGGGGTCACGCGGTGGTCCCACCCGTTCTCCGGGTCGAACGCCACGATGCACGTGAGCGCGAGGGAGCCGAAGACTCCTAGGGAGGTGAAGGTCTTGATGTCCGCGAGCGCGCCGGCGCCGCCGGTGGCCTCGGAGCCCGCGACGGTCATGGCGACGGGCGGCTGGTTTCGTGTGGTTTCGCTCATGGACAGTATTGTGCTCCGCCCGGCACCGGCCCCGCGAGTTCCACGCCGGGCCGTGACGGGCCGCCCCCGCCCGGGTGCCGCGCCCCACTACACTGGGTGCGACGTCGGGTGGCAGGCGACGTCCCCTCGACGTCCCTCGACTCCAAGGACACCCGTGTCTTCCCACGCCACCCCGCCGCGCCCCTCTGCCGCCGCGCCGCACGCCGTCGCCTCCCCGTCCGGTGACGACCCCGCCGCGCCCCGTCCCGCACGCGGGGCCGCCTTCGCGAGCCGCCCCCGCACGTACTTCGACCTCGTCCTCGCGGGCTACTGCGTGATCCTCGTGCTCTCCAACATCGGGGCCACGAAGGGCGTGCAGTTCGGGCCGGTCATCACGGACGGCGGCTTCTTCCTCTTCCCCCTGGCCTACGTGCTGGGGGACGTGGTCTCGGAGGTCTACGGCTTCCGCGCCGCCCGCCGGGCGATCCTCACCTCGTTCTTCTTCGGGGCGTTCTCGTCCCTGGTGTTCTGGATCGTGATCGCCCTCCCGGCCGCCCCGTTCTACGAGAACCAGTCCGCGTTCGAGGCGGTGCTGGGCCCGGTGCCGCTGATCGTGGCCGGCTCCCTGCTGGGCTACCTGGTGGGGCAGCTGCTCAACGCCTACGTGATGGTCAAGGTCAAGGAGCGCACCAGCGAGAAGCACCTGTGGGCGCGGCTGATCTCCTCGACCCTGGTGGGCGAGCTCGTGGACACGCTGATCTTCTGCGCGGTGGCCGCACCCGTGATCGGGATCGACTCGTGGTCCGCGTTCGCGAACTACGCCGTGGTGGGCTACGTCTACAAGTGCCTCGTGGAGGTCGTGATCATGCCCGTGACCTACGCGGCGATCGCCTGGATCAAGCGCCGGGAGCCCGGCTACGCGCAGGCCGCCACGAACCAGGGGTGAGGCTGGCGGGCAGCGGCGGCAGCGGCGTCGTCGTACCCAGGAGGAGCGCTCAGCGGCCCAGGTAGGCGAGCTGCGCCGCGATCGAGTGCTCGGCCGCGCGGCGCGCCCCGCCGGGGACGTCCGCGTAGACCACGTCCGTGACCGCCTCGACGCTCGCCCCGGAGCCCAGCCTGTCCACGACGCCGCGCACCTCCTCCAGACGCGCTCGCCGGTGCTGCAGCAGCTCCAGGCACGTCTCGCGCAGGTCCGGCAGCGGATCCCCGTGGGCGGGCAGGCCCACGGCACCGGCGCGCTGCGAGAGCCGTTCGAGGGAGGCGAGGTAGTCGGTCAGGGAGCCGTCCGGGTGGTCGATCATGGTGGTGCCGCGGCCCAGCACGGTGTCCCCGGTGAGCACGGTCTCCGGGACGTCGTGGGGCAGGCGGAGGCACACCGAGTCCGAGGTGTGCCCGGGGGCGGCCATCACGCGGATGCTCACGCCGGCGGCCAGGACGGAGTCCCCGTCCCGCAGCGGTTCGCCGCTGTCCCGGCAGAACTCCGGCAGCGCCGCGCGCACGGGGGCGCCGGTGATCTCGTGGAGCCGGTCGATGCCGTCCGTGTGGTCCCCGTGGCGGTGCGTCACGAGGATCAGCGCCACGGTGCCCGTGGCCGCGACGGCCTGCAGGTGCTCCTCGTCCGCGGGCCCCGGGTCCACCACCACCACCTCCGGGCCGGGCCACTCGCCGCGGCCCTGGGCGGACGGGTGGTTGCCGTAGCGCGGGTGCTCCGGGCCCTCACCCCGGCCCGAGAGGATCCAGGTGTTGGTCCCGTCCAGCGTCATGGGGCCGGGGTTGGGGGCGAGCACCACACCCGCCGAGCAGCTCACGCGCTGCAGCTTGCCGGGGACGGCCTCGTAGGGGCGGGCCAGGCTCACAGGCGGCCTTCCTGCACCGCCGCCGCGATCGTGTCGAAGGCCGTGATGGTGCTCAGCAGCATCCAGGCGTCCTGGGGGACCGGCCAGCTGGAGAGCTTCACGGCGACCACACGGGCCGGGCGGTTCACGTAGATCATCTGGCCGTGGATGCCCAGGGCGAGCACCACGTCCGAGCCCTCGCGGGGAATCCAGAACTGGTTGCGGTACATGCCGCCGGGCATCCGGGTGTCCGTGGGGGAGTCCGCGAAGACCTGCCGGGAGTCCGGTGCACCGGTGAGGGTGTCGTGGATCCACTCGGCCGGGGTGACCCGCGCGCCCGTCATGGACACGCCGTCGCCCAGCACCACGCGGCCCACACGGGCCATGTCCCGCAGGGAGGCAGAGATGCCGCCGTCGAACATGCCGGTGCCGGTGGAGTCCACGCCGATGTTGGCGTCCTCCTCCGCACCGATGCGGCTCCACAGCAGCCGGGACATCAGCTGCGGCATGCGGGCGCCGCCAGCGGCCTCACAGATCCAGCCGAGGACGTCCGTCTCCGCCGAGCGGTACTCGAACAGCCCGCCGTGCTCCCGGACCTTCTGCAGGCCCAGGAGGAACTCGTACATGCTGCGCGGGCCCGGGTGGGTCCACGCCTTCCAGCCGATGGCCTCCTCGAGCTGGCGCACCTCGGCGTCCGGGTCCGTGTACTCCTCGGAGAACCGCACACCGGTGCGCATGTCCAGCAGCTGGCGCACGGTGGCGCCTGCGTAGCCGGAGTACGCGAGCTGCGGCACGTACGCGGTCACGGGCGCGTCCGGGTGCAGCAGACCCGCGCCCCACAGGGAGCCCGCCACCAGGCTGACCAGGGACTTGCTCACGGACATCAGCAGATGACGGGTGCCCGGGGCCATGCCGCTCGGGTAGTGCTCCGCGAGCAGGCGGCCGTCGTGCTCCACGAGCCAGCCGTCCGTGTACGTCCAGTCCATGACCTCGCGCACCGTGAGGAACCTGCCGTCCACCGTGACGAGGGGCAGGTCCTCCACGGGGGCGGGTGCGCTCTCGAACGGGGCGGTGGGTGCTGCGGCGCGGGAGATCACGGCGGTGGGCAGGATGTCCGCGATGTGCTGGAAGGACCATGCGAGCTGCTCGGGCGTCTGCCAGTTGTTGAGAGTGACTCCCGCGCCGGGGGAGCTACTGGTTTCGCTCAGCAAGTCAGGCCTTCAAACCTGCGGATCCCCTGGCCCCTGCCGGGCGTACCAGGGGAGTCACGGCGTACATGTTCCGGAAGGACTCGATCAGGTGCTTGGCCCTGATGCTCAGACCGAGGCCGTCCCGGGTGGCGCGCTGCAGCCGTCCCACCGAGACGATGATGCCGAGATCTGCGCCCTTCCAGCGGAACTCGCCGGGACCGTAGATCCGCATGAAAAAGACTTCCGACGAGTTCTGGAGCTGGTGCCAGTCTAGCGCCGCGCGGCGGAAGACCAGTTCCCCGTCCGCGTTCACGAAGTACTGGCCTGTACGGGGTGCCTTGTCGATCCGGGCCACCCCGGGACCGGTCTCCTTGACCACCGCCTGGCTCCACACGTCCACGGCCGCGAGCTCCGCCCAGCGCTCGTTGATCTCGTCCACGTCCAGCTGCACCTCGACGTCCATGTACTGCAGCAGGTGGAACAGGAACAGCGGGATGTCCGCGTACGCGCCCGCCGTGACCTGCGTGATGGCGGTGGCGCCGGAGATGCGCGGGTTCAGCTCGCCCAGGTAGACGTCCTTGGTGTCCGTGTCCACGAGCACGTCCACCTCGAAGAAGCCCTTGTAGCCCTCCTGGCCCAGGCGGTCGCCCAGCCTGCGCACCATGGAGGCCGCCACGGCCCGGGTCTCGTCGTCCAGGACGTCCGGGAAGGTCTCGTTGCCGCACCAGCCGCCGCGGTACGGGGTCAGCTCGGCGTAGCCGGTGAGCTCGGTCATGAACGGGCCCACGATGGTGCCGGCGCTCGTCTGCACCGCCTCCACCGCCACGGGCACGTTGTTGATGCGCTTCATGACCTTGACCTCGTGGCCCACGATCTCGTCCGCGTGCTTCTTCCAGTCCTCCTCCGAGGCGATGAAGAACGTGGTCTTGCCGGAGTCCCCGTAGGCGGTCTGCACCACCAGGTCCGTGCCCAGGCCGTTGTCCTCGGACTGCGCGCGCAGGTCCTCCCAGGAGTCCACGCTGGTGAGGATGTTCGGCACGGACGGCACGCCCACCTCGTTGCCGAGGCGCGTGGTCACGAGCTTCGAGTCGAGCATCTCGCGCAGCTCCGCCTTGGGCAGGATCAGGTCGTAGCCGAGCTCCTCGCAGATCTCCTCCGTCTCCTCGTTGAAGAAGACCAGGGCGATCTTGGGCCGCTTGCCGTGCGGGGTGCGGGACTCGATGTGCGCGCGCACCTCGTGGTGGCGCAGCAGCCAGTTGTTGATGTCCTCGCCGGACTCGAACTCGCGGGCCGGCTTGTCCTTGGGCGTGAAGATGCGCGGGTGGGCACCGTCCCAGCCGTCGTAGTAGGAGACGTAGGACAGGTTGCGGACCCAGCGGTCCAGGCCCAGCAGGTTGAACGGCGTGGCGCCCACGAAGAACACGGGGACGTCGTTGACGCGGAAGAAGTGGCGTACCTCGGACATGTTGCGCAGCACCCGGCGGGTGGGGCCCACGACGTCGAACGGCACGTACTTGGCGTCCGCGGCCACCCCGTAGCCTCCCGCGGAGGTCTCCGGCGAGTCGTCCACGGAGCACGGGCGGCCGGTCTCCGGCTCGGCAGGCACGTCCTCCGGCAGTGATTCGACGGGGGGAGTGGCGAGGTCTGGCCCCGCGGCGTCGTCGACGGCGGGCGTGGCGGCCATGGTCTGCGAGACCTGCGCGCGCAGCAGCTCCTCCTCCGACGCACCCCGTCCTGAAGTCCCCTGAGTTTCCGAACGGCCTGCGGTGTCGGTCACGATGACCACTCCTCTGCATCGGTGTGAGTTCCGTTTATACAGGCCGCCGTTTGTGAGGAGCAACACAGAGGAGCCGAGCACGGGTAATTGCGCACAACGTGTCGTGATGTGGAGAGCCCGCGCGGCGATCAGGACCAGACCGATCATGAGTTCGGATGATATCCGCCGTGGTCATGGGGACGGCGTGCGCGACGTGCGGGGGTGGGCCCCGCGGCGTCGTCGTCCTCAGATGTTCGGCTGGGTCGTGCCGTAGTAGCTGCCCAGAAACTCGTCCCGGTACTCGAAGTAGGTGCCGTCGTCGATGGCCGCGCGGGCCCCGGCCACGAGGTCCAGGACGAAGCGCTCGTTGTGGATGGACGCCAGGGTGGCGGCGTTGCGCTCCTTGGACTTGAACAGGTGCCGCAGGTAGGCACGCGTGTAGTGCGTGCACGTGTAGCAGGGGCACGTGTCCGAGATGGGGGTGAAGTCCCGCTTGAAGCGGATGTTCGTGAGGTTGAACCGGCCCGTGGGCGAGTAGACGGCCGAGGAGCGGGCCACTCGGGTGGGGGAGACGCAGTCGAAGGTGTCCACCCCGTTGTCGATCGCGGTGAAGATGTCGTCCGGCTCGGAGATGCCCAGCAGGTGCTTGGGGGTGTTCTCCGGCAGCTCCTCCGTGCACCAGCGCACGATCGTACCCAGCTGCGACTTCTCCAGTGCGCCGCCGATCCCGAAGCCGTCGAAGCCCATCCCGGAGAGGTCCCGGCACGCCTGGCGGCGCAGGTCCTCGTACTGCGCGCCCTGAATGACGCCGAACAGCGCCTGGTAGGGCTTGTGGGTGCGCTCCTGCGTGAGCCTGCGGTGCTCGGCGACGCAGCGCAGCGCCCACTTCCGGGTGCGCTCCAGGGCGGTCTCCTGGTACTCGCGGGTGTTGTGGAGGGTGGTGAGCTCGTCGAACGCGAACATGATGTCCGCGCCGATGTTGTGCTGCACCTGCATCGACACCTCGGGGGTGAAGCGGTGCAGGTCACCGTTGAGGTAGGACCGGAACCACACGCCGTCGTCGTCCACCCGCGCCATGCGCTTCTGGCCCGGCGCCATCTGCGAGTCTCCCAGGGGGCTCGCGCCGGTGGACATGTCGATGACCTTGCCCAGACCCGAGCCCAGGGACATCACCTGGAACCCGCCGGAGTCCGTGAAGGTGGGGCCCGGCCAGTTCATGAAGGTGCTGAGCCCGCCGGCCTCGTCCAGGACGTCGTCCCCGGGTTCGAGGAACAGGTGGTAGGCGTTCGCGAGCATCGCCTGCGCGCCCTCCGCCGCCATGGACTCGGGCAGCACGGCCTTCATCGCGGCCTGGGTGGCCACGGGGATGAACGCGGGCGTCTGGATCTGACCGTGCGGCGTGGTGATGGTTCCGGTGCGCGCCTGGAACTGCCCGCCGTTCTCGCGGATCCGCGCCTCCGGTACACCCTTGCCGTCACGCAGACGGGTGTGGAACTGGAAGCTGAACGCGGGAACGGAGTCTGGGGAAGGCACACCACCATTGTGCCGGACCGCGGAATCCCCATGGTGCCGCTTCCGGCGTGACGACGCTGATCCCGCAGAACAATCCCTGGTGCATTGCCGGTGCATCCCGCCACCGGCCTCCCATCGCTGTCCCTCGCACGGCCGCTGACGGCACTCCACGAACACCCCCGAGTCGATTTCCTGACGGATTCGCCGCCCTACACGCAGGTCGGCCTTGAAACTCTCAGGGGCCGTCGTCAGGTCACGGACGAATACCTCGTCACACTGGCCGCACTTGCCGGGGTGGAGCTCGCAACCTTTGACCGGGCGCTGGGCGCGAGTCATCCGGAGCAGGTCACCCGTCTGGACTGACTGCGGGCCACCCGGTCCCTCGGGGAGCACCGGATTGTGGCCAGCAAGGCGAGGGCGTCAGCCGCCGTGCGAGGCGTGTCCCAGCCGCTGGGACACCTCGTCCGCCGCGGCGGTGCACGCCGCCGCGATCTGCTCCACCTGGTCCTCCGTGACGCGGTAGCGCGGTGCCGCGATGATCACGGCGGCCACGAGCTCGTCCCGGTGGTCGAAGACGGGCGCGGCCACGCCCACCTCGTCCACGCGGGTCTTGCCGTAGTTCACGGCCACCCCGGTCGCGCGCCCCTCGGCGAGGCTCTCCAGGTAGCCGGCGACGGCGTCGTCGGCCGTGGAGTGGTGGGTCACGGTGCCCGCGAGCAGCAGCGCGCGGACCCGTTCCGCCGGCTGGTGCGCCAGGAAGACCTGCACGGAGGAGCTCAGGGCGGTGTCGTACCGGGTGCCGAGCGGGATGGTGTGCCGGATCTCCTGCGGGCTGGGGATCTGCTCCACGCACACGGTCTCGGAGCCGTTCCAGACCACCAGGGCGCTGGTCTCCCCCGTCTGCTCGGTGAGCTCCTGCAGCACGGGGTAGGCCACGCGGCGCTCGTCGAGATCGGCCAGCAGCGGCCCGGCCAGCGTGATCAGTCCGAGTCCCAGCCCGTAGCGCCGGGTCTGCGGGTCTCGCTCCACCAGGTGCTCCTGCTCGAGGGTCGCCAGGATGCGGGACACGGTGGACTTGTGCAGCCCGATCCTCCCGGCGATGTCCGTGACGCCGAGCAGGGGCTCGTCGTGGGAGAAGCAGCGCAGCACGCTGACGGCGTTGGCGATGACGGGGGTGGTGCGGGAGTCGGCTGCGGACTCGGATCTCGGGGGTGCCATAGGACTTCACATTCTCGCGCAGAGGGGACCGGTGCCGTGGCAGGCCGAGGGGGTGGCGCCGTGCGGTCACGGTGCCACCCCCGCGGTGGTGCGGCCGACTAGGCCGGGATGATGTTGTGCTCAGGGCCGTACGGGAACTTGGTGATGTCCTCCGTGGTGTCCTCCCCGATCACCACGATGTCGTGCTCGCGGTAGCCTCCGGCACCGGGCTCGCCCTCCGGGATGGTGATCATCGGCTCCATGGATACCACCATGCCCGGTTCCAGGACGGTGTCGATGTCCTCGCGCAGCTCCAGTCCCGCCTCGCGGCCGTAGTAGTGGGAGAGCACGCCGAAGGAGTGGCCGTAGCCGAACGTGCGGTTGGCGAGCAGCCCGTGGGAGATGTAGATCTCGTTGAGCTCCGCGGCGATGTCCTTGCACACCGCACCCGGTTTGATGAGCTCCAGGCCCCGCTCGTGCACCTGCACGTTGATCTCCCACAGCTCGCGCGAGCGGGCGTCCGGCTCACCCAGGAACAGGGTGCGCTCCAGGGCCGTGTAGTAGCCGGAGGTCATGGGGAAGCAGTTCAGGGACAGGATGTCCCCGCGCCGCAGCTTCCTGGTGGTGGCCCAGTTGTGGGCGCCGTCCGTGTTGAGCCCGGACTGGAACCACACCCAGGTGTCCCGAACCTCGCGCAGGGGGAACGTCCGCGCGATCTCGTGCACCATGGCCTCCGTGCCGGCCAGTGCCACCTCGTACTCGCTCACCCCCTCGCGGATAGCCTCCCGGATGGCCTCGCCGCCGAGGTCCGCGATACGCGCACCGTGGGTGATGACCGCGATCTCCTCCGCGGACTTGATCATGCGCTGGCGCATGGCGTCCAGGGAGACGTCCACCAGCTCGGCGTCCGGGAACGCATCCTGGATGCGTTGACGGTTGAGCAGGGGCAGGGCGTCGTCCTCCACACCGATCCGCCGCGCTGTCACGTTGCGCTGGCGCAGCACCTCCTGCAGTGCGAAGTAGTAGTTGTCCCGGCGCCAGTCCGTGTAGATCACGTTCTCGCCGTAGCTGGTGCGCCACGGCATGCCGGCGTCGATGTTCGCGGTCACCGTGACCGAGTCCAGTGCGGTCACCACGAGCGCGTAGCTGCGGCCGAACGTGGTGAACAGGAAGTCCGAATAGTACTTGATGCCGTGGTAGCTGGTGAGGATCACGGCGTCGATCTGCCGGGCGGCCATGATCGCGCGCAGTCCGGCCAGGCGGCGCTCGAACTCGGCGTCCGAGAAGGTCAGCTGCTCCTTCTCGCCGTTGTGCATGACCTTCAGGCGGGCCAGCTCGGAGACGTCGGTGGCTTCCGTCGTGCGCGTGGCTTCGGTGGCGGGTGAGGTGTTCATGATCCTCCTTGGTGGTGTGCTGTCGTGTTCTGGTGGGGTGGTCGTTCTCGCCTGGACGGGGGACTTCTCGGGCGGGGTGGCGGGTGAGGCGGGGGACGACGACGCCGCGCGGCGTCGCCCCCGGTATGGCGGTCAGTCGGTCAGGGGCTTGTCGCACGTCTCGTGGGAGAAGGCGACGGCGACGAGCGAGACTGCGGCGGCGACCATGAGGTACCAGGCCGGCGCGAGATCCGAGTCGAAGGCTGAGATCAGCAGCGTGGCCATGAAGGGGGCGGTGCCGCCGAAGACCGCGTTGGACAGGTTGAAGCTGACCGCGAAGCCGCTGTAGCGGATCCGGGTGGGGAACTGCTCGGCCAGGAAGCTGGGCAGAGTGCCGTCGTTGAGCGTGAGCATGGCCCCGAGGAGCACCTGAACGAGCAGCACCACCGCGAACGTGCCCTGGTCCAGGAGCATGAACAGCGGCACCGTGAAGAGGATGAAACAGATCCCTGCGGCCAGAAGCATCTTCTTGCGGCCGAAGCGGTCCGAGGCCAGGCCGGTGAGGAAGATGAAACCGATGTAGGACAGCAGTGCCAGGGACGTGGCCAGGAAGGATTCCGTCTTGCCGAATCCGATCTCCTCGGAAAGGTACGTGGGCATGTAGCTGAGCAGCATGTAGAAGCCGACGGCGTTGAGCAGCACCGCGCCGCACGCCCGCAGCAGGGTGGCCCAGTGGTGGCGGAACATGTCCCTCACCGGGGCCTGGATGACCTCCTCATCCTTGGCGAGCTCCTGGAAGACCGGAGTGTCCTCGAGCTTGGTGCGCACGTAGCGCCCGATCAGGCCCATGGGGGCGGCCAGCAGGAACGGGATGCGCCAGCCCCACGAGTTCATCTGGTCCCCGGAGAGCAGCGCGGACAGTGCGGCCACGAACAGCGAGCCGAACAGCAGACCGGCTGCGGTGCTGGCCGGAACCACGGCGGCGTAGATTCCGCGCCGGTTGGACGGGGCGTACTCGACCAGGAACGCGGAGGCGCCAGCGTACTCGCCCGCCGCGGAGAAGCCCTGGACGATGCGCACGATCAGCAGCAGGATCGGGGCGAAGATGCCGATGCTCGCATGGCCGGGGATCAGGGCCATGCAGAACGTGGCGCCCGTCATGATCAGGATGGACAGCGAGAGCGCGGTGCGCCGGCCCAGCTTGTCGCCCAGGTGGCCCCAGAAGAAGCCACCCAGGGGCCGCACGAAGAACGAGATGGCGAACAGCGCGAACGTGGCCAGAAGCGCCGTCTGCGGATCGGAGTCCGGGAAGAACACGACGGCGATGGTCGCGGCCAGGTAGCCGTAGATCGCGTAGTCGAACCACTCCACGAAGTTGCCGATGAAGCTCGCGGAGATCACGCGGCGTCGGGTGGCGGCCGAGACCGGGGCAGACGGCGCCTCGGGACTCCCCGCCGCGGGCGCGGGTTGGGCTGTGGCTTCGTGGGTCATGGGTCCCCCAGGGTGTGATGTTGCAATGTCTGCAACGCGGTTGCTTCAAAGTAGTAGTGGCCGATCGTTCCGTCAAGGGGTAGAGCTCTGTCTGCTTGCCGGATCGAGAGCGGGTGAGCGGCCTACTCCTCACAGAACACGCGTGTCGTTACGGTCGTGTTGCAACACCGTTGCGAGCGAGGGAACGATTTCCTGGGTGGGTGCGGACGGGGGGACGCATCTGAGGGAGAATGGGGCGTCCCCGTGTCACCCCGTGGAAAAGGCGCTCCAGCACACGTGAGTCAGATTTCCGAGTTCTTCACGATCCAGCCGTCCCAGCGCGACCACGTCCCGGCGGTGCGGATCGCCCTGTCGGTGGCGATCCCCCTGCTGGTGCTGCTGCTCGTGGATCGTACGGACCTGGCCATCTACGCGGCGTTCGGGGCCTTCACCTCCATCTACGCGCGCAACGAACCCGCCCGCGCACGTGCGGCACACCAGTCCTGGGCGGGTCTGCTGGTGGTGCTGTGCGTGATGCTGGGTGCTCTGCTGTCGGACGTGGGGGCACCGGAGCCTGCGGTGCTGGCCGTCACGGCGGTCGTGGCCGGGGTGGGTGCGCTGCTTGCGGCATACCTCACGCTCAAGCCGGCGGGCTCGCTGTTCTTCATCTTCGCGACGGGGGCGATCGGCACGCTGCCCGACGCGGCCCCCGTGTGGCAGGCCGGTGTGGTTGCCGCCGTCTCCGCAGCACTGTCCGTGGGCCTCGGTGCCGCTTTCACCCTCGTGGGCGAGGGCGTGCGGGGCCCCGTCGCACCCGTTCCTGCGCACCACGGCCTGAGCTGGGCGCAGCTGTGGGCCCACGCCGGGCGGTTCTTCGTAGCCACGGGCCTGGCCGCGCTGCTGGGCAGCCTGAGCGGACTCTCCCACAGCTACTGGGCCATGGTGGCGGCCGCGGCCCCAATTGCCGCGCCGGACCTCACCGCCCGCACCCTGCGCGCGGTGCACCGCGTGATTGGCACCCTGGGAGGTGTGGGGGTCACCGCGTTCCTGCTGTCCCTGCAACTGCAGAGCTGGCACATCGTGGTGTTCGTGATCCTGCTGCAGTTCCTCGCGGAGCTGTTCGTGGGGCGCAACTACTCCGTGGCGCTTCTGTTCATCACCCCGCTGGCCCTGCTGATGACCGAGCTCGCGAACCCTGGCGGGGCGTCCTCGCTGCTGCAGGCACGCGCGGTGGAGACGGTCATCGGTGCCGCGTGCGGACTCGCTGTGGTCTACGTGTTCCGATCACGCGAGGAGCGCATCGCGGACACGCAGGCCCTGCCGCTCATCCGGCAGGCCACTGGAATGATGCCCAGGGTCCCGACGCGGGACGAAGACTGAGAAGGCCTCAGCGGCCCCAGCCGGCGTGGGCGATGGCCTGGCGGATGAGGTCCTCGCGGCCGCCCTCGAACTCATCCTGGACGTCCAGCGAGAGGGCCTCGTCCGGGGTCATCCACGAGAGCTGCAGCGCGTCCTGGCGGGGCTCGCACTCACCGCGCACGGGGATGATGTAGCTCAGCGCCACGGCGTGCTGGCGGTCGTCGGTCAACCCCGTCTCGGACGGGGACGGGAAGAACTCCGAGACCGCGAACGGCACCGTGGTGGAGGGCATCTGCGGCATCGCCAGGCGCCCGAGGTCCTTCTCCAGGTGGCGCAGCAGCGCGGCGCGCACCGTCTCTCGGTACATCACACGCCCGGAGACGAACGTGCGCACCATGCGGCCTTCGTCGTTGGCGGTGAGCAGCAGCCCGATCTCAGAGAGACACCCCAGTGGGTCCAGGCGCACGGGAATGGCCTGGACGTACACGATGGGCAGCGTGGCGCGTGCTCGGTTGAGGTCCTCTTCGCTGAGCCAACCAGGGTTCGGGTCCGGTGTGCGTACTGAACTCATGAGTCGTTTCTACCCTCGTCACACCCTTTCGGGCCAGAGCGGATTCGCGTGCCGCGCCGGGTTCAGCGGTCAGCCGAAAGCGCCGCGGCCTCGAGGACCGTCCACGCCTGCACCTGGGTGCTCAGCTCCACGGGGGCTCCGGTGCGCTGGGTGTCGTTCGCGTGGCGGGAGGGCTCCGGGGAGAACACGGCCACCGTCTCGTGATCCACGGTCTGCGCGGTGACGCCGGGCCGGGAGAAGTCCACGTCCGGGTCGAACTCACGGCGGCCGTCCCACAGGGCGTCGGCGGTGGCGGCGACGAGCGCGCGAGCAGTCATGCGCGCTGTCGGCTCCAGCTGCGACGACGCCGCCGCCTCGCCCAGGTAACGCGCCAGGATCCCGGTGAACAGCCCGGCGTCTCCACCGCCCTGGCCCTTCAGGACGGGCAGGCCGTGCGGTCCCTCGACGGTGAACTCGCGGGCCGCCCCGTGGACGAGGCGTGCCGCACGGTCCAACCACAGCTTCCGCTGCGCCGGGTCCGTCACGTGCTGCGCGAGTTCGAGCGCCGCACCCAGGACCGGTCCACTGTTGTACGTGTACACGTGCGGGTCCACGGCGGTCGTCTCCGTGCCGGAGCCCGCCGCGATCAGCCGGACACCGTCCAGGAACACGCCGCGCTCGGCGTCGAAGAGCGTGTCGAAGAGCCACATCAGCAGGGCGTGGGCCTCCTCGACGCGGTGCATCCGCAGGAAGCTCAGCGCCACCGGCGCCGTGGACGCGGTGTTCTTGTAGTCGCGGGTCGTGTTCCACCACGAGCCGCCGCCCAGATTCTCGTCGCACCCCGCCTCGAGTCGCCTGGCCAGCGCCACGCCGTCGTCCTTCACCGTGCGCGTGGTGCGGCCCGTGGCCGCGACGTCCTCGTGGCGCAGCCTGCCCAGCGCGAGGGACAGCCAGGCCATGTCGTCGAAGAACACGTTGTTCGTCACCCGGCCGCCGCTGTGCACGGCGATGCCCCGCAGCAGCTGGTGCGCGCGGGAGCGGGCCCAGGCGGCGGCGTCGGCGTGAGCGGCACGGCGCTCGCGGGCGGCGGCGTCCAGGAACGCCTCCATGAGGTGCGCCTGCCACCAGTAGTGCCAGGGGCCGCGACGCGGGTGCGGGAATGCGACGGCGCCCAGGTACGTGCCCGGCACGCGGAACGCCCGGGAGCCGAAGAGGTGGTCCACGGAGTGGGCGGCCTTGGCGGCCCGGTGGGCGGGGGACTCGGACATGGCGGGGCTCCTGCGACGGCGGACGGGGTGTCCCAGAAGCCTACCGGGCGCCGCTGCGGGGGGGGGGGGGGGAGCTCAACGCATTCGGTTGGAAGGCCAAGTGGTACCTCCAGGACACCCTGGAGGAGGCCGGGATCGAGTACCGCAAGGGTCGGCTGCCGCCGCGTCCCTTCGTGGAGGTGGACGGGATGCTCTACACCGGGCAGACCCCCCAGTCCGCGGACGCGCTCGCCGCGCGGATCCTCGCGGACTTCTCACGAGAGCACGCGCGGGACGCGCGGGCAGTCCGGCTCGTAGCCCAGGCTGGTGGTGCAGCCGGGATGTGGGTAGCGCGGGCTGTCGGCGGACGAGGACGGCGTGGCGTCGCGGCGTCGTCGCGCCCTTCAGACCAGAGCGCTCTGCCAGCTCGGCGCTGCCGCCTCAGGCCAGCGCGGCCCGCAGCAGGGGGTCCGCGACCTGCTCCGCGAGCCATGGGCTGAACGCGAAGGGGGCGTCCGCCACTGCGCTCGCGAGGCGGGCCGGGTCCACCCAGGCGTACTCGACGACCTCCGCGGCGGCGGGCTCTGGCTCGGCATCGGTGAGGCACACGTAGACCGGGCAGAACTCGTTCTCCACGATCCCGGAGGCGTCCGTGGCGCGGTAGCTGAACTGCGGCAGGATCACCGCGAGGTCCCGGACCTCCATCCCGAGTTCCTGGCGGGCCCTGCGGGCGATCGCGTCCTGGAACGGCTCGTCTGGGCCGGGGTGGCCGCAGAAGCTGTTGGTCCACACGCCGGGCCAGGTGCGCTTGTCCAGCGCGCGGCGGGTGACCAGCACCTGGCCGTCCGTGTTGAGCACGTGGCACGAGAACGCGAGGTGCAGCGGGGTGTCCTCTGTGTGGACCTGCGACTTCAGGGCCGTGCCGATCGGGTGGTGCTGGTCGTCCAGGAGCACCACGTGCTCCGGGCTGCTCTGCTCGTTCACGAGGCCACCTCACGGTCGTGTGCTAGTTTCCAGCCCATGGTATCGGCAGGGGGAAGGCGTTCCGGGAGGCGCCGCGTGGCCCCTCCGCTTCGCACGGTCCGCGGAGTGGGCCCCACCCGGGTGCGGATGCCGGGCCCGGGCGCCCCCGACCCGGTTCTGGCGGCCTGCGGGGTGCCGGCCACGGCTGTCGAGTACGTCGCCGCCCGTTTCCCCGACGCCGCCGCCTGGTTCGCCGAGCAGGTGGCCGCCGGTCGTGTGGTCGGGGACGGCGGCGTCGTCGTGACCCCGGAAACGCCCTACGACCCCGGAGCGTCCGTGTGGTTCCACCGCCCCGTGCCGGACGAGGACGCCCCGCCCGTCACGCTGGAGGTGCTGTACGCGGACGAGTGGATCATCGCCGTGGACAAGCCGCACGGGCTGTGCAGCACGCCCAAGGGAGAGAACGTGCGCCGCTCGGTGGTGGTGGCCGCGCGCTGCCAGTTCCACAACGACGAGATCGCCGCCCTGCACCGCCTTGACCGCTCCACCGGAGGGGTGCTGCTGCTCTGCAGGCACGCCGAGGACCGGGGAGACTTCCACCGGATGTTCCAGGAGCGCACGGTGCGCAAGACCTACTGGGCCGTGGCCCGAGTGAACGACCGTGTGGACCGCGAGACGGTACGGGTGGAGTCGCGGATCCGCAAGATCCAGGGCGTGGTGCAGGCGTTCGAGGAGCCGGGCGAGGTCAACGCCGTCACGGACGTCCGGCTCGCGAAGCGCTTCACGGATGACGACGGCGAGTGGGGTCTCTACGAGGTGGCGCCCCTGACTGGGCGGACGCACCAGATCCGGGTGCACATGACGTCCCTGGGCCTGCCGCTGCGCGGAGACAAGCTCTACCCCGACCCTCGCGAGGACTTCGACGTGGAGGACCCGGACAACCCGCTGCAGCTGATCGCCCGGTCCATCGCGTTCACGCACCCCAGGACGGGGCGGGAGACGGTCGTCGAGTCGCGGCTGACCCCGAGCAGCCACGAGGCGTGGCGCAGGGGGCACGCGGCACTCGCGGAAGGGCCCCTGGGGATGCTTGGCAGGAATGCGTCGTAACTTTTCCGTTATGTTGTGATCTGTTGCATACGAATGCAGTTTCTGCGAGGTAGCGTTACCCGCGGGTCTTCCCCCCCTCATCGGGCCCACGTGCCGGAGATGCTGTACTCCTTCAGCTCCGGACGGCGCGCATCCGCCGCCACCAACTGTCCTCACCGTGTGCACCCGCGCGCTGCCCCGTGGCCAATTGTCACGGCGTCCTCGCGAGCGCCCACCCTGACGAAACGGGCCCCATGTCCTCTCTCAACTCCTGCCCGCGCCGTGCGCGGAACCCGCTGTCGGCCACCCTGTCCGGTACCCTCGCCGCGCTGCTGCTGGCCGTGGCCCTGCTGATCGCGGGGCTGAGCACCGCCGCACCCGCGAGCGCCGCCGGGAAGGACATCGTCACAGCGTCCGCGGCAACTCGTACCGCGGACGCCCAGAAGATGCTGTCGCTGATCAACGCGCACCGCGCGTCCAAGGGGCTGTCCCCCGTGAAGTACTCGGCGTCCCTGTCCGGAATCTCGCAGGGGCAGTCGGACCGGCTGGTCAAGCAGGAGGTCATCGACCACTCCAACACGTTCCTCACGGACCCGCGCGCCGGTTCCTACACGGCGGTGGGGGAGATCCACGCACTGTCCTGGCAGCACTCCGTGACCGATCTGGTGACGTGGTGGAAAGGCTCCACCGCGCACAACAAGGTGCTCACCGACCCCAAGATGCAGGTCATCGGCATCGGCCTCACCTACGTGGACGGGTCCCTGTCCGGCAATGGGCAGGGCTGGCGGCTCGTGGGCACCGTCGACTCCTACGGCTACGCGAACGGCGGGGGACCGGCGGATGCGCGCACCACCGTGGCGGGGGGCGCGTCCCAGCCCACGAAGGTGGCTCCCGCCGCTGCTGCTCCCGTGGTGAAGGGGTACACCGTGCGCGGCGGGATCAAGACCCGCTACACCGCGCTCGGTGGAGCAGCCGTCTTCGGCCAGCCGACCATGAACGAGCGCGGCGGACTGGTCCGCGGTGGCGTCTACCAGAACTTCCGCACCTCCACCGGAGCTGGCTACAAGTTCCTCTGGTCCTCCGCCAGCGGCGCACACGCGGTGAAGGAGAGCGGGGCCATCGGTCGGGCCTGGCAGAAGGCCGGGTACGAGCGGGGCTGGGGCTACCCCACCACCGAGGAGTACAGCGCCGGCAACGAGGTCCGGCAGCGGTTCTCCAACGGGTACGTGGCGCACTGGTCCCGCGTGACCGGGAAGACCTGGGTCACGCGCTGACGGCGGCAGCGGCAGCGGTGGCGCGGCCCGGTTGGTGACGACCCTGCCCGGTGTGCGACGTCGTTGGCCGCGGCTTCGGGACCCCGCCAGCCTGCTGCCTCAGCGGGAAGCGGGTCGCTTTGGCGAAGGCGTGGGGTCGCCGAGATCCCGTCGCCCGGAGCTTTCGGCGGGGCACGACGTCGTCGGCCGCAGCCCCGGGCGCCGCGTCAGCCCGCGACCTGGCACCGTGGACACCACGCGATGGTGCGCAGGTGCTGGACCGCAGTGCGTGAGGGTGCGGGATCTACGGTGAGCAGGGCGTCGTCGATCTCCCCGCGCTTGAGCTGCACCCCGCAGCGTCGGCACGGCTGACCATCCCTGCCGTAGGCCCAGAACAGGGGGCGGCCCTGCGGCGCCTGGCCCACGGTGGAGCGCATCGAGCGGTCCTTGTTCAGGTGCAGCAGCTTGTGGGCGAGCACGACGATCTCGCGCAGCCTGCCCTCCGGCAGGGAGTCCACCCGGGCCCACGGGTTGGTGCGGGTCATGAACAGCACCTCCACGCGGTAGACGTTGCCGATCCCCGCGAGGTTGCGCTGGTCCATCAGGGCGGTGCCGATCGCGCGGTCCGGCTGGGCGTTCAACCGTTCCAGGGCCTTCTCGAGGTCCCAGTCCGGGCCGAGGATGTCCGGGCCCAGGTAGCCCACGAGCTCCTGGTCCTCCAGCCGGGTGGGCACCAGGCGCACGTCCTTGACGTCGAAGCCCACGGCTTCCACGTCCTTGGTGCGCAGGATCGCGCGGATGGTGTGCGAGCCCTGCCCGACGGACACGTCGGCGCTGATCCGGGTGCGCGACTCGGCTGCGGAACGCACGCTGCCGCCTCGCCGGGCCTGTCCGCGCGGGCGGTAGGGGCTCGCGCCGGGCCGGCTCCGTTGCAGGCCGCCCCGCCCAGACGACGACGTCGCCCTGCCTGGTCCGCGTGCATCTGCGCCGCTCCTACCCGCGTCGGCTCCGCTGGTGCGGGGCTCCCCCAGGTGCCCGGCGTCGTCGTTGTGAGCCCTGTCGAAGACCCGCCACGTGCCGTCCATCATCAGGTGCGAGTGCAGGGTGAGGGGCTCGGCACCGGACTTCATCTCCTCAGTGTTCGGGGCGGCGGAGAGCCGGATCAGGATGTGCTTCCCGCGCGGCACCACCGCCACCACGGTGCGCCCGGAGACGTCCGAGGTGGCAAGGGCGGGCACCCGGAAGTCCGAACTCTCGATCACCGCACCCTCCAGCGCCTCGCGCAGCATCTTGCACTGGCGGTAGACGGAATCGCCTTCGGGCACGGGGCCTCCTGGGTTGTGGGTGTGGCGATCAGCGTACGTCGTGACTCCCCAAGCGTGGCCGAATGGCCCTTGTGGACGGCGGGGCCCGTGGTGTCGCGGATGGTCGATCCAGGCGTGCGGCCACCCCACGGATGGCGCGGATCACCGCGTCCTGCCGGCTGTTGCCGTCGGCCTACGCGAGGCCGGCGAGAACGTGCTCGTCCGTCAGTCGCAACGTCATGGCCATGAGGGCCATGGTGTCGGGGCGGTATCACCCTGGGGGGATAGGGACGACCGCAGAAGTCAGGACCTGCCCCCACCCACGGGCGCCCGCATCCGCACGCCCTTGGGGGTCTGGTAGAAGCCGCCCGCGAGCAGCCCGTCCCGCACCGCGGTGACCAGTTCCTCCGAGGAGAGCACCGAGTCCCCGTTGACCTTCTCCACCACCAGGGAGTCCACGGCCTTGCGCTGCACCAGACCGGCAACCGCCTCCGCCGCGAGGTGCAGCAGGCCCGCATCCGCGACGAACGCCAGCGCCGTCTTCCCACCGCGTTCCAGGTACAGGGTGAGCGCACCGTCCACGAGCACCACCACGGCACCGGCCTTGCGCCCCGGCCGGTGCTTCGTGCTGGACTCCAGCACCACCGCCTCCGGCCAGTCCAGTGCGGCGCCGTACGGGTTCGCGGGGTCCGTGGCCGCCAGGGCGAGGACCTGGGGCCCTGCCTTGCGGGCGGCGTCGTCGTCCGTGAAGCTGCGCAGCACGTCAACCGTTGCCGGTTGCGTGAACTGGGCGGCACCGAGACCCTCGATGAAGTAGCCGCGCCGCGCCCGCCCCGCGTCCTCCAGGGCACGCAGCACCTTGTAGACGGTCGAGAAACCGCCCGGCACGTCCTCCACCGACACGGGTCCGCGCGTGAGGATCCCGTAGCGGTCCAGCAGCAGCTCCGCCTGGGCCTGTGCCCGCACGGTGGAGTTCAGCGGCTCGGGGCGCAGCGCAGACCACCGGCCCGCCCTCGTGCGCTCCTCGCCGCCCCCGGAGGCACGCGCCACGCGCGTGCCGGACGGAGCCGCGTCGTCGGAGGAACCCGCGGGGTCGAAGCCGGCCGGACCACGACCCACCGCGCGCAACCGCGCCGCACCCCGGCGCCCGGCCGAGCGGGAACGCCCCGGCCGCTTGGGCGTCTTGTGCGCGGAGTGACCACCGGAGATCAGCGCGCGCACCGGGGCGTACGTGTCGTTGGTGATCAGCCCCGCCCACAGCAGGTTCCACAGCGCAGTGCGCAGGTGGGGCATGTCCACGCTCACGCCCGCGGCGGCGAGGGGCTGGATCAGCTGCCACGCGAAGTACGCGCCACCGCCCTGCAGGACCGTCAGCAGCTCCCGTTCGAGCGGAGAGTCCAGGGCTTCCGCGGTGGCGTCCAGCTGGGCGACGGGCGGCAGCGAGAGCTCCGCGGACTCGGCCAGGTGGAACGCCACCCAGCCGTCCTCACCACCCAGGGACCCGGCGCCGGAGAAGACGACCCCGCCCGTGGCCATGAGCTCGTCCAGCATGGGGGGCCGGTAGTCCACCACGCGCTGCGCGAGCACGAGCGGCTCCCACGCGGACGCCGGGATCGGCACCCCGGCAAGCTGGTCGATCACGGTGAGCACCCCGTCCAGCCCGCGCAGCTGGTGTCCCTTCACGGCGTGCTGCCACGCGGGCAGGAACGTGGCGTACGCCTGCGGGTCCACCGGCTCCACGTCCGCGCGCAGCGCCGCCAGCGAACGGCGCCGCAGGGTCCGCAGCACCTCGATGTCGCACCACTCCGAGTCCGACGCCGCCGGGTCACCGCTCGGACGGAACGCCCCCTCGCTCACGCGGCGCTGCCTGGCCAGGGACCGCAGGGCGGACTCCACCACGGCAGGGCCCAGGCTCAGGGCCTGCGCGGCCTCGGCCACACTGAACGGCCCGTGCGTCCGGGCGTACCGGGAGACGAGGTCCCCCACGGGATCCGCCACCGGTTCCAGGAACGCGAGCGGAACCCCCATGGGCAGGGGCTGACCGAGCGCGTCCCGCATCCGGGCGGCGTCCTCCACCGCGCAGTACACCTCGCGCCCGCCCACGCGCAGCACGATCGCGCGGTTGGTCTCCACGAGGGCGTCCAGCAGCTCGCGCGCGGCCTCCGGGGAGATTGCCCGGTACGCGGGGTCCTCGGCCCGCCCCGTGTCCTCCTCGTCCTCAGGGCCGCCCGACGCCGCCGTGTCACCCGGGCCGCCTTCGTCGCCGATCCGGGCGGACGCGGCGGTGCTCGCCGCCTCCAACGCCGCTGACGACGCCGCCTCCGACGCCTCGGTGCTGGGCGCCGGAGCGTCGGGGGGTGCAGCACCTGCCCCGGTGGAGGCGGACCCCGCGGCCGGCGACCCCGCAGGAACGGAACCGTCCCCGCGCAGGCGCAGGGCGGCGTCGTCGGCGGTCATGGGCCCGAGCAGGCGCAGCAGGTCCGCCGCGCCCTCCACCCCGCGCAGGCGGCGGTCGGGGGCGAGGCGCTGCAGCTGCAGGACGGTGGTCTCGATGACCTCGGGGTCCAGCAGCTCGCGCAGCTCGGCGCGGCCCAGCAGCTCGTTGAGCAGGGCGGGGTCCAGGGACAGCGCGGCGGCCTTGCGCTCGGCCAGGGGTGAGTCGCCCTCGTAGAGGAACTGCGCCACGTATCCGAACAGCAGGGTGCGCGCGAACGGCGAGGGGGAGTCCGTGGTGGTCTCCACCACCCGCAGCTTCCGCCCGGCCAGGTCCCGCTGCAGCTGGAGCAGGGCGGGGACGTCATACACGTCCTGGAGGCACTCGCGCACCGTCTCCAGGATGATCGGGAACTGCGGGTACTTCCGGGCCACGTCCAGCAGCTGGGCCGAGCGCTGGCGCTGCTGCCACAGGGGCGTGCGCTTGCCGGGATCGGCGCGCGGCAGCAGCAGGGCGCGCGCCGCGTTCTCCCGGAACCGGGACGCGAACAGCGCGGAACCGCCCACCTCCTCGGTGACGATCTGCTCGAGCTCCTCCGGCTCGAAGAGGAACAGCTCTGCACCGGGAGGCTCCTCGTCCGTGGCGGGCACGCGCAGCACGATGCCGTCGTCCGCGGCCTGCGCGGAGGCATCCAGGCCCCAGCGCTCGTCCAGCCGCGCGCGGACGGCCAGCGCCCACGGGCCGTGCACGGGCGTGCCGAACGGGCTGTGCAGCACCACGCGCCAGTCCCCGAGCTCGTCCCGGAACCGCTCCACCATGAGCGTGCGGTCGTCCGGCACGTGCTCGGTGGCCTCCCGCTGCTCCGCGAGGTAGGCCAGCAGGTTGTCCTGGGCCCACTCGTCCAGCCCGGACCCCGCCAGGCGCTCGCGGGCCTCGGCGTTCGCGGCACCGGCCAGCTCCCGGGTGAAGCGCCCGACGGCGCGCCCCAGCTCCACGGGCCGGCCCAGCCCGTCCCCGTGCCAGAACGGCAGCTTGCCCGGAACACCCGGCGCCGGGGCCACGACCACCCGGTTGTGGGTGATCTCCTCGATCCGCCAGCTGGAGGCGCCCAGCGCGATGATGTCCCCCACGCGGGACTCGTAGACCATCTCCTCGTCCAGCTCGCCCACGCGCTTGGGGGACTTGGAGTCCTGCTCACCCACCAGGAACACGGGGAACAGTCCCCGGTCCGGGATGGTGCCGCCGCTCGTGGTCGCCAGGCGCAGCGCTCCCGGGCGGGCCTGCAGCGTGCCCGTCTCGCGGTCCCACACCAGGCGCGGGCGCAGCTGGGCGAACTCGTCCGAGGGATACCGCCCGGCGAGCAGGTCCAGCACGGCGTCGTACGCGGAGTGCGGCAGGGAGCGGAACGGGGCGCTGCGGCGCACTGTGTCGTACCAGGCCTCCACGTCCACGTCCTCGGCGGCCACCGCGGAGACCGTCTGCTGGGCCAGGATGTCCAGGGGGTTGGCGGGCACTGAGAGCGGTTCCAGGTTTCCGGCGAGCATCTGCTCCGCGATCACCGCGGCGTCCCGCACGTCCCCGCGATGCTTGGGGTAGATCCGCCCGATCGACACCTCACCCACCTGGTGCCCGGCACGCCCCACGCGCTGCAGCCCGGAGGCCGCCGAGGGCGGGGACTCGATCTGGACCACCAGGTCCACGTGGCCCATGTCGATGCCCAGCTCCAGGGACGAGGTGGCCACCACGCACCGCAGCCGCCCGGTCTTGAGGTCCTCCTCGATCAGGCTGCGCTGGTCCTTGGACACCGAGCCGTGGTGGGCGCGCGCGAGCACCGGGGACGCGCCCTCGTGCCGGTTGCTCTGCCGGGGGATCGCGGCGTGTGGTGTGGGTCCGGGGGCGACGTCGCCCCCCTCGACAGCGATTCCCGCGGCCCGCCGCCCGCTCTCGACCAGCAGGCCGTTCAGTGCGTCGCCCACGGCCACGGGATCGCCGCCCTCGCGGTCATTCCCGCCGCCACCGCGAGCCTGCTCGGCGGCGTTCTCCAGACGGAACTCGTGGATCTCGTTGAGCCGCGCGGTCAGCTTCTCCGCGAGCCCGCGCGAGTTGGCGAAGACGATCGTGGAGCGGTGCGCCTCCACGAGGTCCACGATCCGCTCCTCCACGTGCGGCCAGATGGACGCGGTGGCCTGCTGCCCGGGGGCGTCCAGGTTCCCGTCCAGCGCGGCGGAACCACCCGCGGACGGCGACGCCGCCGCCCCGCCCAGCACGGTCATGTCCGGGATCGGCACGGAGACAGTGAGGTCCCACGTCTTCTCGGACGGGGGCCGCACCACGTCCACGGGCTGCGAACCGCCCAGGAACCCGGCCACGGTGTCCACCGGCTCCACGGTCGCCGAGAGCCCGATGCGCTGCGCGGGCCGCTCCAGCAGGTCGTCGAGGCGTTCGAGGCTCACCGCCAGGTGCGCGCCGCGCTTGGTGCCCGCCACGGCGTGGACCTCGTCGATGATCACCGTGTCCACGTGGCGCAGCGTCTCCCGCGCCTTGGACGTGAGCATGAGGTAGAGGGATTCCGGGGTGGTGATGAGGATGTCCGGCGGGTGGGCCAGCAGGGCGCGGCGGATCGCCTGCGGGGTGTCCCCGGAGCGCACGCCCACGGAGATCTCCGGGGGATCGCCCCCGGTGGCCTTCACAGCCTGGGTGATGCCGATCAGCGGCGCACGCAGGTTGCGCTCCACATCCACGCCCAGGGCCTTGAGCGGGGAGATGTAGAGCACCGTGGTGCGGTCCTCGTCTGGGAACTCCTCGCGGTCCGTGCCAGAAGGGGCGCGGAGCCGTGCGGGAGGGGTCTCGGGCGTTCCCGACGCTGTCCGCACACTGCCCGCGGGAACGGCACCAGACGCCGCGGTGTCGTCGTCGGAGGTGCCAGAGGGGAGTGCCGACGCGGACTTGGCGCCGAGCAGGCGGTCGATGGACCACAGGAACGCGGCCAGTGTCTTGCCGGAGCCGGTGGGGGCCACCACGAGGGCGTGGTGGCCCGCCGCCACGGCCTCCCATGCACCGCGTTGGGCGGCCGTGGGGCCGCCGAACGCGGCCCCGAACCACTGCGCGGTCGCAGGGGAGAAGAGGTTCAGAACCGGATCAGGACCCAAATGCCCTGACCTGCAGCTGGGAGACCTTCGGGTTGCCGCACGCCTGGCCCGGGTAGGAGAGGACCAGCGAGTCGTAGCTGCCCGGCGGGTAGACGCGCAGGCCCGTGACGTCCTGCGGGTTGCACACCTGCCCGACCACACCGGGCTGGGTGATCTGCAGACTGGACGTGGCCGAGGCGCCCGGCTGCAGCACGACGGCGCCCGCGCCGCCGGTCTCCTCGCGGGATGCGGGGGCACCCACCGCCGCACCGCTCGCGTTCACGAACGAGACGCCCGGGTAGCCGCTGAGTGTGCAGGGCGTGGAGCCGGTGTTGGTCAGGGTGACGCTCGCGATGACGTGGCCCGCCGCGCCCTGCTGGGGCGCCGCGGAACCGCTGAGCTGGCCCGCCGCGCACGTGCCCGCACCCGCCTGGGCGTCGGCCTTCTGCTGGTCGAACGGGCTGGCCGTGGGCATCCCGACCTCCGGAGCGGAGGCCCTGCGGGTCTCCTCCGGCTCGGACTGGGAGGCCTCGGCGGCCTGTGCAGTCTGCTCGGAGGACGACGGCGTGGGGGACGCCGAGCCGCTCGCGTCCGCGGCGCTGGGGGACGCGGAGCTCGGGGAGGTGCTGCTGCTCGGGGCCGCGGATCCGGACGAGTTCTCGGAGGGGGGGTCGTCCGAAGAGCCGCACGCGGAGAGCACGAGCAGCGCACTCAGCGCGGTCACGGCAAGCAGCGGACGGGTGGCTGAACGGGTGCCCCTGGGGGTGGGCGATGTGGTGATCATGGCAACAGTGTCCTACTTTTCAGCCCGCAATGCGGCACGCATCACCTGTGCCAGGTGAACTCCTTCCGCATCCGTGCCCTGCGCGATCTGCGTGCGGCACGAGAAGCCGTCCGCCAGCACGATCGTCCCGGGCTCCGCGGAACGGATTGCGGGGAACAGGTTGCGCTCGCCGAGGCGCTGGGAGACCTCGTAGTGACCCGGCTCGAATCCCCAGTTCCCAGCGAGCCCGCAGCACCCGCCGCCCACCACGGAGGTGTCCACACCCAGCTCGCCCAACACCGTCAGCTCCGGCGAGTAGTCCCCCAGGGACTTCTCGTGGCAGTGCACCTGGCACACTGCGCTGCTCGGTCCCTGGCGCGTCTGCAGCGTGTCGAACGGCCAGTCCCCGCCGTCCTGCAGGTGCTTCGCCGCGAACTCCCCCAAGGACACGGTCAGCCCGCGCACCGCGTGGGCCCGCGGGTCCTCCGGCAGCAACTCGGTGATCTCGTGCTGCAGCATCACCGTGCAGGAGGGCTCCAGCCCGATGATCGGGTACCCCGCCTCGATCAGCGGCGCCATCACGTCCAAGGTCTGCAGCAGCGTCCGGCGGGTCATGTCCAGCTGGCCGGTGGAGTGCCACGTGAGCCCGCAGCACACGTTCCCCATGGGCATCAGCACGCGGTAGCCCATGGCCTCGAGCACCTCCACGGCGGCCTTGCCAGGTCCGTCCGCGGAGAAGTTGGTGAAGGTGTCCGGCCACAGCACCACGGACGGCTGCTCGTTCGACGACGACGCCCGCGCGCCACCGCGTGCCCGGCCCGCCGCGGCGTCGTGCCGGGTGCGGTCCCTGAACCACGAGGTCAGGGGCGTGTCGTTGAAGCGGATCATGCGCCGTCGTGGCTCGATCCCACCGAGCTTCTTGGTCAGTGCCTCCACCGGGGCGAACCGCTCCAGAACGTTGACCGCACGCAGGGAGCCGGGGACGGCCGTGGCGATACGCATCAGCAGCGGCATCCACCCCATGGTCAGGTGGGCCATGGGGCGGCGGTTGCGCCCCACGAAGGAGGTGAGGCCCTGGCGGAAGTGGTGGTGCAGGAACTCTGCCTTGTAGGTGGCCATGTCCACGTTCACAGGGCACTCGGTGGCGCATGCCTTGCAGGACAGGCACAGGTCCAGGGCCTCGTAGGTCTCCTTGGACTTCCAGCCGTCGGTGAGGTGCTCGCCGCGCAGCATCTCCGCGAGGGAGCGCATGCGCCCGCGGGTGGAGTGCACCTCGTCCCCCGTGGCGTGGAAGGAGGGGCACATGGCACCACTGTCCGAGCGGCACGCGCCCACGCCCACGCAGCGGTTCACGGCCTGGCCGAAGGAGCCGCCGTCGTGCGAGAACGCGTGCACGGGCGTGAGGTCGAAGGTCCGCGCACCGGGACCGGGGCGGATGCCGCGGTCCATGGGCTCGGGGTCCACGAGCACCCCGGGGTTGAAGACGTTGTCAGGGTCGAAGATCCGCTTGTACCGGGCGAAGGTCTTCAGCGCCTCGGGCGTGTAGATGGTGCCCAGCAGCTCCGAGCGGGCGCGGCCGTCACCGTGCTCGCCGGAGACCGATCCGCCGTAGCGGTGCACGAGTTCCGCCGCGCGTTCGATGAACTCCCGGTACTGCGCCACTCCCGCCTCGGTGTTGAAGTCGAAGGAGATGCGGATGTGCACGCAGCCCTCGCCGAAGTGCCCGAAGGGGATGCCGCGCAGGCCCATCTCTTCCAGCAGGCGGTAGAGGTCCCCCAAGTACTCGCCCAGCCGCGCCGGGGGCACTGCGGAGTCCTCCCAGCCGGGCCACGCCTCGCCGCCGTCCGGCAGGCGGGTCACGATGCCCGCGCCGGCCTCGCGGATGTGCCACAGGGCGCGGGCCCGGGCCGGATCGCCAACCACCACGGAGTCGACGACGGCGTCCCCAGCCAGGGCGGGCAGCGTGCGGGCCGCTTCCAGCGCCTCCTCGGGGGTGTTTCCGGCGACCTCGCAGTAGAGCCACCCGCCGCCGCTGGGCAGCTCCTGGCCGGCGTTCTCCTGACCCGGACGGGTGCGCAGCGCGTCGAGGAGGTCCGAGCCCATGCCCTCGATGGTCGTCACGCCCCTGACCCGGAACGACGGGGCGGCGGTGGCCGCCGCGATCGCGTCCTCGAAGCCCATCACCGCCAGCGCTGTGTGCGCGGGCCTGGGCATGAGCTTCACGGTGAGCTCGGTGATGATCCCGCACGTGCCCTCGGACCCGGCGAAGGCCTTGGCCGTGTCGAAGCCGTTCTCCCGCAGCAGGTAGTGCAGCCCGTAGCCCGAGACCTGGCGGGGGAACTGTCCCAGCTCTGTGCGCAGCATGGCCAGGTGGGAGTCCCGCAGCTGCTCAAGCTGTGAAGTCAGCGCGGCGTCCGAGGTGCCACCGGCATCCAGGGTGACCAGGCGCCCGTCGGCAAGCATGACCGTGAGCGAGACGAGGTTCGCGGCGCTCGTGCCCCACGCCACTGAGTGGGAGCCGCACGCGTTGTTGGCCACCATCCCGCCCACGGTGCAGCGCGAGTGCGTGGAGGGATCCGGACCGTAGGTGAGGCCGAACTCGGAGGCGGCGTCCCGCAACTGGTCGCAGACCACACCGGGTTCGATCCGCGCCGTGCGGGCGGCGGGGTCGATCTCCAGTATGCGGTTGAAGTGGCGGGAGGTGTCAACCACCAGACCCTCACCGATGGCGTTGCCCGCCACGGACGTGCCACCGCCGCGGGAGATCACGGGCCAGCCGTTCTCCCGCGCGGTGGCGAGCAGCTCCCGGACCTCCTGCACCGAGCGCGGCTCCGCCACGGCCCGGGGCAGCCTGCGGTAGATCGAGGCGTCCGAGACGTAGGCGGCGCGGGTGGTGAGATCCTCCCGGAGAGTTGTCATGCCCCAACTTTCGTCCACGGGACGCGAGGTTTCCAACTCCGTGTCAGTAAGCGGGACTCACCACTCCGGGGCGATCGTGATCTCCGCGCCCTCGAGGTCCTCGGACCACTCCACCTGGCAGGTGAGGCGGGAGTTGTCGTGGCGGGTGTCGTCCAGCATCTCGAGGAGGTCCTCCTCCTCCTCGTTGGGGCCGCCCGTCTTCACGAACGCCTCCTGGTTCAGGTAGGAGTGGCACGTGGAGCAGGACGCGTTGCCGCCGCACGTGGCCAGGATGGGGAACTTGTGGCGGGTGAGGCACTCCATGAGCGACTCGTAGTCCTTCCACTCCACGCCCTCGGTGCGCTCGCCCTCGCGGTCGGTCACATTGATCAGGATGCTGCTCACGTGCTGGGACCTCCTGGGGTGCTACCCCGTCCGGAATCTTCTGGGAACCAGCCGCTATTCTAGGGTTGCCCGTCAACTTCGGCCCCATCGGATGGCGAAGTGTGATGAGCCCCGCCCCGCGCCGGGGCGGTGCCCCTCAGCCCATGCGGCGCACGGTCAGCGCCTGGGCCACCCGTCCCACAGGGCCCTGCTCGTCGAAGAGCTCCGAGTGGGTCAGGCCCACGCCGTCCCCGCCGAACTCCACATTCACATCCAGGCCCACCCACGCGGAGACGGGGGCGCGGAACATGTGGATGCTCAGGTCCACGTTGGGGAACGCCCACGGTCCGATCTCCACGCGCGGTGCGAGCCCGTTCGCGGAGTCCACGGCGCTGATGAAACGGGCGGTGTTCGAGGACTGCTCACCCGCCACGATGTCGTTGCCGATCCGCAGCCAGCCGGCACCACTGCCGGGGCGGGGCGCGCGGGCCACGCGGCCCTCCAGGGACCCGATGAACCCGCCGTCCCAGACCTCCGACATGTCCAGCGGCTCGCACTTCTCCAGCGGGGTCAACGGTTCGATCTCCCCGCCGGCCACGTCCTGGGTGTCCGAGGTCTTCAGCCGCCACAGGCTCAGCCGGATGCAGTCGCGCCCGCCGCTGCTCATGGTGGCCTCGAGCAGCTCGATCGTCTTGCCGGGGCGCAGCACCCGGGTGTGCACCTCGATCTCGCCGCCCGCGATGAAGCCCAGGATGTCGAACGAGAAGCGCACCGGGAGCACGTCCTCGCGCGGGTGGTTGCGCTCGATCTCGTGCACCAGCAGCCCGGAGGACGCCGCCATGTGCTGCTCCAGGGGGCTCCACGCGCCCTGCGTGTGCACGGTGGTGCGGAAGGTGTGCTCACCCGTGCGGACGTAGTGGGCGTTCGGGACGTCCTCGCCGTTGCTACCCAGGTGGCCCACGGGCTGCTCGTCGCTCATGCTGTGCTCCTCGTCGTGTCCGGGCCGTGGGTGCGCGGCGCGTCCCAGGGGACACCCCCATCCACGACCGAAGTGTGTGCCGGATTACACCCTAGGGGGAGGGCCGTGTGAACGCCTACCGGCGCGTAGCGCGGGCTCGCGCCTGCCTCGCAGAAGTTCTCGGCGAGTCGAGCACCTGTCCCGGACTCCGGGTGGGATCAGGGCAGGGCCAGCCGGAACACCTTGCGCCACGCCTGGAAGACCTGCTGGGGCAGCGGGCCGGAGGTGTACCGGATCCCGTACTGCCGGCAGATCTCCTTCACGCGCGGTGCGATCTCGGCCAGCCTGTTGGAGGGCATGTCCGGGAACAGGTGGTGCTCGATCTGGAAGGACAGGTTGCCGCTCATGAAGTGCATGAGGTGGGAACCGTCGATGTTCGCGGATCCCATGGCCTGGCGGCGGTACCAGTGTCCCCGCGACTCGTTCTCCACCTCGTCCTCCGTGAAGGTCTCCGCGCCGTCCGGGAAGTGGCCGCAGAAGATCACCGCGTGCGCCCAGACGTTGCGGATCACGTTCGCCGCCAGGAAACCCTTGATCGAGGCCTTCCCCGACCCGGTGAGGGATGCCAGCAGGGGGGAGACCACGAAGTCCTTCGCGGACTGCCGCCCGAGCTTCTTCATCACCCGCTTGAAGTCCTCGAACGTGGCGCGCCCGGACTTGTTACCGGCGAAGAACTGGTCCAGCTCCACGTCGTAGATGGCGATGCCCCACTCGAACGCCGGGGCCAGGAAGAGGTTGATCACCGGGTTGAGCAGGTTCACGGGTTTCCACGGCTGCTCCGGGTCCATGCGTAGCACGTTGTATCCCACGTCCCGGTCCTTGCCGAGCACGTTGGTCCAGGTGTGGTGCGTCTCGTTGTGGGTGCGCTGCCACCCCGCGGACGGCGCCACGAAGTCCCACTCCCACGTGGTGGAATGGATCTCCTTGTCGTTCATCCAGTCCCACTGCCCGTGCAGGACGTTGTGGCCGATCTCCATGTTCTCGAGGATCTTGCCCACGCTGAGGCAGCCCACGCCGGTCCACCACAGGGGCTTGTGGCGGGAGAAGAGCATGCAGGCGCGTCCGGTCATCTCCAGGCTGCGCTGCAGGGCCACCACGCGGCGGATGTAGCGGGCATCCGACTGGCCGCGTTGGGAGAAGATCTCCTCCCGCACGGTGTCGAGCTCGACCGCGAGCTCGTCGAGTTCCCGCTCGGTGAGCTGGAGCGGATCACGAGGAGGCCGGGGTGCCGGCGAGGTGGCCGTGGCGGCGGAGGGTGCGGATGGTGCGAGCGTCAAGGGGTGCTCCTTCATTCCATGGGGTTGCCCGCCAGGGGATCGGTGCCGGCGGGAAGAGCGGGGTGTTCTCAGACGTCGAAGACGGCGTAGGGGGCGGGGCGGGTCACGCAGGTCTGGACGGGACCGGGCTCCCGGTGCAGTTCCCCGGTGCGGATGTTCGTCACGGCCCCGTCCGTCAGGGGGATCAGGCAGCTGTGGCAGATGCCCATCCGGCAGCCGTGGGGCAGCGGGTGCTCGGCGTGCTCGGCGGCTTCCAGGATGGTCTCGCTCTCACCCACCTCCACCGTGAGGTCGCTGCGCTCGAGACGGATCTCACCGCGCTGCCCGTCGGTGGGAGCGCGGGTCACGTTGAATCTTTCCACCACCGGGGCGGTACCGGAACCGTCCCCCAGTTTCTCCACGGCCGTGACGAAGGAGTCCGGGCCGCACGCGTACGTGCTGCGCTGCGGGTGGTCGGGACACAGTGCGCTCACCGTCGCCGCGTCGGAGGCGTCCAGTCGGCCCCGCTCCTCCGTGAACCAGAAGACCGGACGCAGCCCGGGGAACTGGTCGGCGAGTTCCAGGATCTCGTCGTGGAAGATGCACGACTGCCGGTTCCGGGACACGTAGACCAGGACGACGTCGTGGTCGGGTCTGCGCGGCATCAGGGTGCGCAGCATGGACATCACCGGTGTGATGCCGGAACCGGCAACCACGAACAGCAGTTCCGTGGGCATGTCCGGGAGGACGAACTGCCCCTCCGGACGCTCAAGGTAGAGGACGTCCCCCGGTGTGGCCCGGTGCACCAGGTGCTCGGAGACGACCCCCTGGGCCTTGACCGTGACGGACGGGTCGCCGGCTTCGGGGGCGCTGATGGAGTAGGGGCGCCAGATGCGTTTGCCGTCCACTTCCACGCCGATGCGCGCCCACTGTCCCGCCTGGTGGGGGATCCACCCTTCACCCACGGCGAAAAACGCGGTCACGGTGTCGGGCGTCTCGCGCTGGATGCGCGTGATCCGCCCGCGCGTGTAGTGGGCGCTCGAGAGAGCGCCGAAGATCTGCGCGAATGACCGGGGATCCTGGGGATAGCTCAGGATGCCGGCAGCTGTGTGGAGGAACCTCGCGATTCCGAATCGGCCCATGTCCAAGTTCTATCCGACGGTAAGCAAGCTTGCAATCATCGCCGGGCCGCGCGGACCTGTCAGTTGCCCGAGTGCTCGGGCAAGTTTCGGGGCAGGTGCCACGAAAAACACCCCGAACGCGGGGTTCGGGGTGTTCTCGATGCCTTGGGGCACGTGGCGGTGACGGTGGGATTTGAACCCACGTTGGCTTTGACACCAAACATCATTTCGAGTGATGCACCTTCGGCCGCTCGGACACGTCACCAACTCCCAGCACCTTACAGCCCGGAGCGCAACCCCTCCAAACCGGCGCGGGGTCGGCTTACGGCCGGGCCCGGGTCTCGGGGTGCGCGCCCACGGCGCGGTGCCGCCCGACGCGGGCGGGTGCCGGAATGCCCCGGCGCCGGACGGAACGGGGGCGAGGTGGCGCGGGAGTGGCGTCGTGCTGCGAAGCGTTCAGCGGCGCCCGCGGAAGAAGTCGTGGAGCAGGGCGGCACACTCGGCCTCGCGCACGCCGCCGGTGACCTCCACCCAGTGGTTGAGGTGGGGATCCCGCACGATGTCGAGCACGGAGCCGCACGCCCCCGCCTTCGGGTCCCACGCACCGAAGACCACGGTGGGGACCCGGGCAAGCACCACGGCCCCGGCGCACATCGCGCACGGCTCCAGGGTGACGACGAGCGTGCACCCCTCCAGCCGCCACTCGCCGCATCGGGCCGCGGCCTCGCGCAGGGCGAGCACCTCCGCGTGGGCGGTGGGGTCACCGCACTCCTCGCGACGGTTGCGGCCGGTGCCGATCACCCGGTCGTCAGCGTCCAGGACGACGGCGCCGATGGGCACGTCCCCGGACGCGGCCGTGAGCGCGGCCTCGGAAAGGGCCAGGTCCATCCAGCCCGCGAGCTGGATGGACCTGGCAGTGCGTGGAAGAGCCATGTGTGCCTAGCGCTGGACCCGGTTCTGGTTGAACCAGGCCGTGGTGGGCGCCTTGAACGCGGTGACGATCCAGAGGATGTCCACGATGATCTTGATGACCCCGAGGACGATGCCGGCAATGTAGATCCCGGTGCTCATTCCGCTGGTGCCACTGAACAGGCCGAAGATGCCGGACACGATGGCGATGGCGGCGAACACGGTGCCCAGGATGCGGGCCCAGTTCTTGTCCTTCTTGAGGCCGAAGTAGACCAGCAAATAGAGGCCGATCGTGATCACGAGACTGATGATGCCGACCACTGCCCCCATGGTGCCCACCATCTGGGCCATGTCTGGGGCGCCAGCCTGCGAGGAGGCGGCGCCGCCCTGCTCGCGGAGCAGTGCGTCCTTGTCCGCGGTGAGGATCCCGATGATGCTGAGGATGGTGCTCACCACGGAGATTCCCAGGGAGATCAGCGTCAGCTTGAGCAGCCGGTCCACCGTGGAGGGGCGCTCCATCATGTCGGTGTACTGCCCGGGGTTGTACTCGGTGGTGCCGTACTTCCCACCGGCCTGACCGTACTGCTGGCCGCCGGGTGCGCCGTTGGCCGGGACCTGGCCGTAGGGCTGGCCGTTCGGTGCGCCCTGGGGTGCGCTGTTGACGGCGCCCTGGCCCAGCGGCTGGCCCGCGCCCGGCTGTCCGGGGGCTCCGGGGCCGGGGTTCTGGGGTTCGTTGGGGGCGGTGCTCATGGGGGTCGTCCTTCCTGTTGGTGGTGCGGGCGTGGGGGGGGGTCTACTCGTAGCGCAGAGCGGTGATGGGGTCCTGGCGGGCGGCCCGCATGGCGGGGATGGTGCCAGCCAGGAAGGCGATGAACATGACCGAGAGGATGATCAGGGCGATGTTCACGGGGTTGAACAGGAACAGGCTCAGCCCGGGCAGCGAGGACAGCAGCCCGTTGGAGAGTACCCCGCTGAGGATGCTCCCGGCCGCCACGGCCACGCCGGCGCCGATCGCGGAGCCCAGGAAGCCGATGAAGATCGCCTCGAGGGAGAACAGGCCGAAGACCTTGCCCCCGCTCATGCCCAGCGCCTTCATCAGCCCGATCTCCCGGGTGCGCTCCTGCACGGACATCAGCAGCGTGTTCACGATGCCGAAGCCCGCGGCGAGCAGCGCGATGATGGCGAAGGAGTTGAGGATCCACACGATGCCGTTGATGACCGCGCGGAACATGCCCAGCTGGTCCTCCACGGTGCGTCCGAGCATGTCCTCGTCCGAGAGCTGCGACTTGATGGCGCCCACCTTGGACATGTCGTCCACGGTGGCGGTGGCGGTGAAGTACGAGTTCGGGACCTTCCGGGGGCTTCCGGAGACCTGGTAGTCGTAGAGCTTCTTGTTCAGGCCCGCGGAGGGGATGGGGTTGTCGGAGGAGCCCGCCAGTGAGGCCTGGGCGACGCCCGAGACCTTGACGGTGAACGTCCTGTCCTGGTCCACGGCGTTGCCCAGCGCGATCTTCACGGTCTTGCCCACGGCGTCCTGGTTGGATCCCAGGCCCAGGGGCTCGACCCACGAGGCGGGCAGCAGGATCTCGTCCTTGCCGCGTTCCGGGGCCTCACCGGACTCGAGCTGCAGCCCGTCCGCCTCCGGGGGTGAGCCCAGGCTGAGCTTGAACTTCTTGCCGCCGGGGGCCTCCAGGTACTTGGGGGTGACCATGTACATGGGGTCCACCGAGCCCACGCCGTCGATCTTCTCGATCTTGTCGATGTCCGAGTCGGTCAGGCCGCTGACGGAGCCGAAGCCGAGCTGCACGTTGGTCTCGTCCGGGTTGTACTCGGTGGGTCCGTCCTGCTCGCTGGAGCCGGGGGCGGACTGCTCGGAGACCTTCTGGACGAACAGGGCGTTCTCGTTGCCGAACGCGGCCACGGTCTTGTCGATGTAGTCGTTGACGCCCGTGCCGATCCCGGAGGTCAGGGTGAGCGTGAACGAGCCGATGAAGATCGCGATCACGGTCAGGATGGTGCGCGCCTTGGACCGGAACGTGTTCCCGATCGCCGTGCGCAGCAGATCGATGAATTTCACGCGGTGGCTCCTGGCTGCTCGGGGGTGGGGGCGGGCGCGGCGTGCTTGCCGGGGCGCGGTGGTTCCTGCGCGGCGCGGGCGATCTCGGCGGCGTCGGCCTGGCTGATCGTGACCACCTCCCCGGTGGCGGGCTCGGTGACCTGCAGGGTCTCCGCGGCGGCCTCGGCGGGCTGCTGGGCCCACGGGTGGGCCGGGGATCCGGGGGCGACGTCGCTCGCGGGCTTCTCGGGGCTCGGCACGATCTGCCCGTCCACCAGGTAGATCTGGCGCGAGCAGCGCTGGGCGAGGTCCTCGTCGTGGGTCACGACCACCAGGGTGATCCCCTTGTCCCGGTTGAGCCCGAAGAGGATGTCCTCCACCACCTTGGAGGTCGCGGAGTCCAGGTTGCCGGTGGGCTCGTCCGCGAAGATCACGGAGGGGTCGTTGATGAGCGCGCGGGCGATCACCACGCGCTGCTTCTGCCCGCCGGAGAGGTCTGTGGCCTTGTTGTCCGCCTTGTCCGCCATCTCCAGCTGCTCGAGCGCCTCGAGGCCCCGGCGCTTGCGCTCGGACGCGGGGACGCCCGCGATCTTCAGGGGCAGCGTGACGTTCTCCAGCACGCTCTGGTTGGGGGTCAGGAAGAACTGCTGGAACACGAAGCCGAACGCGGAGTTGCGCAGCTCGTTGAGCTCCTTGGCGCCGAGGTCCCCGGTGGGCCTGCCCTCCAGGGCCACCACGCCGTGGGTGGGGGCGTCCAGCAGTGCGAGCAGGTGCATGAGGGTGGACTTGCCCGAGCCGGACTTGCCCACCACGGCCACGGACTCGCCCTTGCCGATCTCCAGATTGATGCCCTTGAGTGCGTCGAAGCGGGTGTCGCCCCTGCCGTAGATCTTGACCAAATTCTCCGTCTCGAGAACCGGTGCCGCCATGTGTGGTGCCCCTTCCGAGGGTTGCCGTGCGCAGGACTGGGTGGAGCGGGATCGCATGTTCCCTACGAGGGTAGGGCACGGCACCATCCTGCACGGCGTGCGGCGGTGTCCCGTGACGAAGTCGTGACGTGACCCGTCCGGTCGGGGGCGGCGGCATCGTGGGCGCGTGGGCCGGGGCCGGTGGAGCCCGCTCCGGCGATGGTCCGCGCAGCCGGGGCTACTGCTAGATTCTGGGTATGCGAGTCACTGTCTTGGATCACCCGCTGGTCGCCCACAAGCTGAGCGTGTTGCGCGAGAAGGACACCCCGTCCCCCGTGTTCCGCCAGCTGGTGGAGGAACTGGTCACGCTGCTGGCCTACGAGGCCACCCGGGACGTCCGTGTGGAGCCGGTGACCATCCAGACCCCGGTGGCCGAGACGCAGGGCACCGCCCTGACCCGCCCGCGCCCGCTGGTCGTGCCCATCCTGCGCGCCGGGCTGGGGATGCTCGAGGGCATGACCCGCCTGATCCCCACCGCGGAGGTCGGCTTCCTGGGCATGGCCCGGGACGACGCCACCCTGGACATCATCACCTACGCCGAACGGCTGCCGGACGACCTCACGGGGCGCCAGGTGTACGTGCTCGATCCCATGCTCGCCACGGGCGGCACCCTCAGCGAGGCCATCAAGTTCCTGTACCGCCGCGGCGCCGAGCAGATCACGTGCGTCTGCCTGCTGGCCGCCCCCGAGGGGCTCGAACGGCTGAACAGCGAGCTCGAGGACGCCGAGGTGAACGTGGTGCTGGCCTCCGTGGACGAGCGCCTGGACGAGAACGCCTACATCATCCCGGGCCTCGGCGACGCCGGGGACAGGCTCTACGGTTTGGTGGACTGAAGCCCCCGAGTCGTACTCGGTGCCCCGCTCCCCGCTGGACGTGGGGGAACTCACACGGCTGATTGACATTCGCTTTCAGGTGTGATTTTTCAACCTCTCACATGAGTTTCCCCGGCGGAACGCGAGAATCCGCGGAATGTCGGTGAAGATTCATCCTCCTTCCGCGCGGTAAAGCAACCCCTTTCCGCCACCGGCTGGCGTCAGGCGTGGACTGTCTCACCATGTGAGAAAAAAACGCATATATTACTTGCGAGTCCCGCCCTGCATCGTCGACGATGTTGATAACGCCGTTTTCCAGGGAACTCACGGGAACGGGGCTTCACGAGGCAGGAGTTCTAATGACAGGCGCACCGGGATACGTCCACATCTCCCAGCGGCACCGCGTGGGCGGTACCCAGGCCCCCGTCCTGCCGCGGGGTGCCCACCCCGTGCCCGCGACGCCCGAGAAGTACCGTCACCTGCGGTCCGTGTCCGCGGACTTCAGTTCCGAGACCCGCAGCGGGGCCCAGCCCGTCGCGGAGCAGCAGCCCACCGAGGCGCGCGGCTTCGTGCTCTACGTGGGCGTGGACGAGCAGGCCGCCGCGGACCGCGGCATCAACCTGGTCCAGCTGGTGCAGGACATCCGGCAGTACATCAGCGCCACGGTCCCGGAGTCGGACTCCTACGCCGCCGTCGCGCTCGCCCCGATCAACGCCGAGGGCACGGACCTCGAGGTCGTGCGCAGCGCCCTGGGCGACCCCACGTTCACGGACCCGGTCATCGAGCCCATCGCACCCCTGCCGGCCAGCGGCGGCGGCAGCACCATCGACCACCAGCGCGTGGGTGTGCTGATCGACCTCTCCCGCCGCGAGGTCTTCCTGGACGGTGAGCTGCTGAACCTCACGCACCGCGAGTTCGAGCTGCTCAACTACCTGGTGGAGAACGGCACCCGCACGGTCGGGCGCACGGAGCTGCTGGACAATCTGTGGGAGGACGCGGACGAGGTCCCGTCCGAGCGCACCATCGACGTCCACGTGCGCCGTCTGCGCTCCAAGCTCGGGCGCCTGGCCAACACCGTGCGCACCGTGCGCGGGCAGGGCTACCGGTTCTACGACCACCCCGAGGTCGTCGTCTGGGCCGCCCCCGAGTACTCCATCTGACGGGCCGACCAGTCGACGGGCCCACGGGCGCCGTCACCACAGGTCGACGCACGACGACGCCGGGTCGCGGACCCGGCGTCGTCGTCGTTCCCGGGCCCTGCCGCCCGTGACAGACTGGCTCGCATGACGCGCCACGACCTCAAGCACCTGGTGATCATGCGGCACGGCGAGGCCGACTTCCCGCGGGAGGTCCCCGACCACGACCGGCCGCTGACGCCGCGGGGCGCGCGCGAGGCCGCGGACGTGGGGCGGTGGCTCGCGGGCAACGCCGCTCCGGACATGATCCTGACCTCCCCGGCGCTGCGCACGCGCCAGACGGTCACGTGGGTGGGCCACGAACTGGGGGAGAAGGCGCCCACCCCGCAGCTGTGGGAGGGGCTCTACAACGCCACGGACGCGCAGCTCGTCGCCGCCGTGAACCACGTTCCCGAGACGGTGCGCACGCTGCTGGTGGTCGCGCACATGCCGGGTGTGCTGGACGTCGTGCTGCGGCTGGCCTCCCGGGACTCGGAGCAGGACGCCATGATGGACGCCGCGAGCGGGTTCCCCACCGCGGGCACCGCCGTGCTGGAGGTCGCGGGGGACTGGGCGCTGCTCGACGGCGCGGACGCCCGCCTCACCCGGTTCTACGCGCCGCGCGTGTGAGGTTTCCGGTCTGCGGCTGGGTCTTGGTCCCGTGACTCACGGGCGCGGCGCAGCAGCAGCACCACCAGCGACGCACCCAGCAGCACCATGCCCGCCAGGATCAGGTAGATGCCGAGGAAGGCTGTGCCCAGCCCGTCGTCGTCCGGCAGCAGGGCGATGCCGAGGAACGCGGCGCCCCACAGCACCACGGCGAGTCCCACCAGGATGCCGCCGGCGGTCCACAGTGTCCTGAGCGTGCGGTGGAAGGGCCTCATGCGTGATCCGTCCGGTCGGGGTCAGTGCTTGGCCTCACAGGCTACGCCGTCACCGTCGCCGTCCAGACCCGGGCGGTAGCCCGGCGAGCCCGCGTAGAGGGGCGCAGCACCGGCGGCACGGGCCTCGGCGCAGCGGGAGTAGTACACGTCTCCGCCGGCCACGCCGCCGTTCGCCCCGGGGACCGCGGGTGCCTGCTCCACAGGCTCCTGCACGGGAGCGGCGGGTTCTTGGTCAGCCGCGGGGGCCTCCGTCTGCGGGGCCGCGACGGGTTCGTCCACCGGCGCCGGCACAGCGCGAGCCTCCGGGACCTTCTGGTCCGGGCAGGTGTCCAGCACGCGCACCATGGCCTTCTTCTCGCCGTCCGTGACCCAGAGGTCGTAGCTGCGCTTCACGGCGATCTGCGTGGCCACGTACTCGCACCGCTCACTCGTAGCGGGCGGCAGCCACGTGGCGGCGTCCCCGTCCGACTTCTTGTTGTTGGTGGGCCCGTCCACCGCCAGCAGGTTGAGGGGGTCGTTCGCGAGCGCCGTGCGCCGGTCCGCGTCGAGCTGCTGGGCGCCCTTCTGCCACGCGTCCGACAGCGCGACCACGTGGTCGATCTGCACCTCGGAGCTCGTGTCCTGCCCGGCGGTGAAGTCCACGGTGCCGCCCGAATAAGGGCTGACCAGGGTGCCCGTCCGCACCTTGCAGCCGTGCGTGCCGGGGGTGACCTCGATGCCGGTCATGTCCCGGCGCAGGATGTCGTTGCGGGTGTCGCAGCCGTTGTGGTCCGTGTCCGCCCAGCGCGGGCCGAATTCGTCGCGGGAGTAGCCGGTCTTGGGTGCGCGCCCCTTGACCGGCAGCTCGCCGAGGGCGGCCAGCGCCGTTCCTGCCGCGGCGTCCCTGGTTGCGTCCTGCGCTTCGTCCGACGACGACGCCGTGGCGCCGGCGGATGCCCCGCCGCCAGAGGTGCTGGCGTCACCTGCCGCGGGGGTCTCCGAGGAGCGGGACGCGGACGAGGCGGGGGACGGCATCGTCGTGCCCGAGGAGCTGGAGGACGCACCCGGGGTGCCGGGGGTGGCGCAGCCCGTGACTGCCAGGGCGAGGGCGGCAGCCCCCAGGACGAACCTGCGGGCGCGGGGTGCGCGGACGGTGCCGGGGGAAGTCAGGGGGTGCCTCGATCCTCGTGGAGCGGCCGGTGGGGGTCGGTCACAGACGAAGGACCCCGCATCCGGTGGATGCGGGGTCCTCATGCGGTGCGCCCGATAGGATTCGAACCTACAACCTTCTGATCCGTAGTCAGATGCTCTATCCGTTGAGCTACAGGCGCCCTTGCCGCGGCGACCGTGGCCGTTGCAACGGGTAACAACTTACACCCGTGCGTCCCCGGCGACAAATCGCGGGAGGCCGCAGAACGCGCCCGGTGTGGTGTAACTCTCGGTCGACGGGGGTCCGGCCGCGATAGACTCCAGCCACACCCACGCGCAATCCCGGCGGACCGGTGTGCGGGGCCCCCTCCACAGTGGCGTGGAGCGGTGCACGGACCCATCGGATCCTCCGGGACGCGGAATGCACGACGGCCTCAACGAGGAGACATGTCAATGGCTGAGAACACCACGGCAACCACCGGGACCACCGAGCTGAGCAGCGAGGTGCGGGAGACGCTCGAAAATCCCCCCACCGACTACCGGGCGCTGACGGACTGGGTGCGGGAGATCGCCGAGCTGGCGCAGCCGGACCGGATCCACTGGGCGGACGGCTCCGAGGCCGAGTGGACGCAGCTGACGGACCAGATGGTCGAGGCGGGCACCCTGGTGCGGCTGTCCGAGGACAAGTTCCCCAACTCCTTCGCCGCGTTCTCGGACCCCGAGGACGTCGCCCGCGTGGAGGAGCGCACCTTCATCTGCACCAAGACCGAGAAGGGCGCGGGTCCCACGAACAACTGGGAGGACCCGCGGGTCATGAAGGAGACGCTGGAGAAGCGCTTCTCCGGTGCCATGCACGGGCGCACCATGTATGTGATCCCGTTCGTGATGGGCTCGCTGGACGCCGCCAAGCCGCAGTACGGCGTGGAGATCACGGACTCCCCCTACGTGGTGTGCTCCATGCGCATCATGGCGACCATCGGCACCCCCGTCCTGGAGAAGATGTCCCGGGACCAGGCACCGTTCGTGGAGTGCGTTCACTCGCTGGGGGCGCCGCTGCAGCCCGGCGAGGAGGACGTCCCCTGGCCGTGCAACCCCGCCAAGTACATCGTGCAGTTCCCCGAGGACCGCGCCATCTGGTCCTTCGGATCCGGCTACGGCGGCAACGCGCTGCTGGGCAAGAAGTGCTACGCGCTGCGCATCGCCTCCGCGATCGCCCACGACGAGGGCTGGCTGGCCGAGCACATGCTGATCCTGAAGGTCACGGATCCCGAGGGTGACTCGCGCTTCATCGCGGCGGCGTTCCCGTCCGCGTGCGGCAAGACCAACTTCGCGATGCTCGAGCCCACGGTGCCCGGGTGGAAGGCCGAGATGGTGGGCGACGACATCGCCTGGATCCGCTTCGGCAAGGACCGCACCCCGCGCGTGGTCAACCCCGAGGCCGGCCTCTTCGGCGTGGCCCCCGGCACCGGCTGGTCCACCAACCCGAACGCGATGCACGCGATCGCCCGCGGCAACACCATCTTCACCAACGTGGCGCTGACCGACGACGGCGGTGTGTGGTGGGAGGGCATGACGGACGAGGTGCCCGAGCACCTCACCGACTGGAAGGGCCGGGACTGGACCCCCGAGTCCGGCCGTCCCGCCGCCCACCCGAACTCCCGCTTCTGCACCCCCATCAAGCAGGTGGAGATCCTGGCGCCGGAGTACGACGACCCCGAGGGCGTGCCGCTGTCCGCCATCATCTTCGGCGGCCGCCGCAAGACCACCGTGCCGCTGGTCTCCGAGTCCTTCGGCTGGGAGCACGGCGTGTTCCAGGGCGCCACGCTGTCCTCCGAGACCACCGCCGCCGCGAAGGGCGCGGTGGGCGTGGTGCGCCGCGACCCCATGGCCATGCTCCCGTTCATCGGCTACAACGCGAACGACTACCTCGAGCACTGGCTGGACACCGGAGCCCGCACGGGCGAGGAGAACATGCCGCGGATCTACTACGTGAACTGGTTCCGCCGCACGGCGGACGGCGGCTTCGCGTGGCCCGGGTTCGGGGAGAACTCCCGCGTGGTCAAGTGGATCGTGGAGCGCCTCAAGGGCACCGCGGGCGGTCACGAGACCCCCGTGGGCATCCTTCCGTCCAAGGAGGACCTGGACCTCACCGGTCTGGAGATCTCGGACGAGGAGCTCGACGCCGCCCTGCGGGTGGACCGTGACGAGTGGCTCAACGAGCTGCCCGGGATCGACGAGTGGTTCGCCCGCCTGAAGGACGTCCCCGAGGTCATCCTCGAGCAGCGCGCCGGCCTCGAGGAGCGGCTGCGCCAGAGCTGACCGCGGGCACCGGGCGGGAACCTGCGGGGCGAGACACCGCCCGGTGACGGGGATATGATCGCGCTGCGCGGCCAAACTGGCCGCGCGGCGTCGTCATCCGTGGAAGAGGGCGGCCCGCGATGAAGGGACAACTGTGCGGCTGACGGCATTTTCGGACATCGCGCTGCGCGTGCTGCTGCTCATGGGCGGGCTGGCGCCGGAGACGATGCTGTCCACCCAGCGGATCGCCGACGGCGTGGGCGCCCCCTACAACCACGTGGCCAAGACCGTGGCCAGGCTGCGCGGCATGGGTCTGCTGTGCTCCCAGCGCGGGCGCTCCGGAGGCGTGATGCTCACGGAGGAGGGTCGCGAGGCCCGCGTGGGCCAGGTGCTGCGGGTGCTCGAGGCGGACACCGCCATCGTGGAGTGCGAGGCGGACGAGACCGCCTGCCCCCTGAACCACGGCTGCCGCCTGCGCAGGGCCCTGGCCGGCGCGCGCGAGGCGTTCTACCGGGAGCTGGACGAAGTGAGCATCGCGGAGCTCGTCAATCCGCGCCAGGTGGGCCCGATCGCCGTGCAGCTGGGCCTGCGGCCCCCCGAGCAGCTGGATTCGGGCACGCCCACCTTCGCTATTTAAGTGGCATCCAGAATGCTAAATTGGCTCTCGTCACATGTCGACGAGAGGAAGCCACCATGCTGTCCGAGAAGTCACGCCCGGTCATCGAAGCGACCATCGGCATCATCGCCGAACGCATCCCCAACATCACGCCCGTGTTCTACAAGTCGATGTTCGAGGCCCGCCCGGACCTGCTGGACGGGATGTTCAGCCGCGCGAACCAGAAGAACGGCACGCAGCCGCAGGCGCTTGCCGGGTCCATCGCAATGTTCGCCTCGCACCTGCTCAACCACCCGGACTCGTACCCGGACGAGGTGCTCTCCCGCGTGGCCCACAAGCACACGTCCCTGGGCCTGCTGCCCGAGGAGTACCCCACCGTGCACGAGCACCTGTTCGGCGCGATCGCGGCTGACCTGGGGGACGCCGCGACGCCCGAGGTCGTGGCCGCGTGGGACGAGGTCTACTGGCTCATGGCGGACGCCCTCATCAAGATCGAGAAGGGGCTGTACTCCCAGCAGGCCAACGACGTCATGTTCGCGCCCTTCCGCCTGATCTCCAAGGAGCAGGTGGCCGACGGCGTGGTGGCCTTCGAGTTCGAGCCCGCGGACGACACCCCCATGACTCCCTCGGTGGCCGGCCAGTACATCTCGATCCAGGTGGTCGTGAAGGACGGCCTGCGCCAGCCCCGCCAGTTCACCCTGGTGCCGAGCGACCCCGGCCACCGGCGGATCGTGGTGCGCGAGGATCCCGAGGGCGAGGTCTCGCCCATCCTGCACGAGGACATCGAGGTGGGCGACGTCCTGGAGATCTCCAACCCGTACGGGGACGTGACCCTGGACCCGGACTTCGACGGTCCGCTCGTGCTCGTCTCCGCGGGCATCGGCGTCACCCCCGTGGTGGCGTTCCTGGACCAGCTCGCGCGGGAGGACCCCGAGCGCGAGGTGCTCGTGCTGCACGCGGACCGCTCCGAGGCCGCGTGGCCCGGCCGCGAGCTCGTGCGCGACTACGTCTCCCGGATGCCCAACGCAAAGCTCGTCTCGTGGCTCGCCGCCCCGGGCGAGGGGGACTTCGAGGGCCACATGGACGTCTCCCAGGTGGAGATCCCCGAGGGCGCAGAGGTCTTCATGTGCGGGCCCCTGGCCTTCATGCAGTCCGTGCGCTCGCAGCTGGTCGCCGGCGGGGTCCCCGGCCGCGCGATCCACTACGAGATCTTCGGCCCGGACCTGTGGATGCTCCACGACGAGGCCCGCACCGCGGACGCCTGAGTGTCCCGGGGCCTCGTCGTCGGTTCCGCACCCCGACGCCGCGCTGGCCCCACCGAGGCCGCTGGCCCCGCTGCTCCGGCGCCCTGAGCGCGCCGGGGCTCCGCGGGCGAAGCGGATCCGCAGACGACGACGCCGCGCCACCAGATCGGCAGTTTCTAGTGGTCCTCGCAACGCCCTGAATTTTTGGGGAGTTGCGAGGACCATGGCGTCTCATGAGGTGAAGGACGCGTTCTTCCAGGCACTGGAGCATCTGGAGGGCAGCATCACTGCTGCCGCGTCTCATGTGGGAGTGAACCGTAATACCGCTTACGGATGGGCGCGTGCGGCAGGGATCCGAGGACGTGGGAAGCCCGGTGCCAGTCGTGGCCATCCAGGTCGCGGCCAGTACGAGCAGCTACGCGCTGAGGGTGTCTCGCGCACCGTGGCCGCGGCGCGGGTTGGTGTGCATATCAAGACGGCCTCGGACTGGGACCGCGGCGTGCGGCATGTGAGACGAGCACGGGTCTACCCAGACGGGCGCAGAGTGGATTACAACACTGGGATGACCACTGTTGCTGATGCCCCATCGGTCTCGGCGTTAGACGCGGTGCTGCACCGCAGGTACCTCACCGTGGCAGAACGCGAGACGATCGCTGACCTGCACCGGGCTGGTGTCAGTCTGCGCGCGATAGGCCGTGCTCTGGGTCGGCCTGCCTCGACGATCAAACGAGAGATCGACAACCGTTCCGTGGCAGGGCACTACAGGGCCTATGTCGCTCACCGTGGCTGGGCGCGCTCACGGGCTCGTCCGAAACAGGCCAAGCTCCTGGCCCCGGGCCGGCTACGGG